>DATAAL010000677.1:0-11253 GCA_036260145.1 Longimicrobiaceae bacterium
GTCCATGGGCGGGGTGGTCGCCTGGGAGATGGCGCGCCAGGCAGAGGCTGCCGGGGACGCGGTGGAGCTCCTGGTGCTGGTGGACCCTTCGCCAGTCGGGGCTGGAGGCGGGGACCCGTTCTCCGATGCCGACGATCCGGATCTCCTGGAGAGCTTCGCCCGGCACCTGGACCTTCCGCTGGAGCGGATCGCCCTCTCCGCCGGGGAGCTGATGCGGAGCAACCCCCGGGAGCGGCCGCGGCTGGCCTGGGAAGCCGCCCGCGCGGCGGGCGCGCTTCCCCACGACCTGGACCTGGCTCGCTTCGACCGCCTGTGGACCGTCTTCCGGAGCAACGTCGCGGCCCTGCGGCGCTACCGGCCGGGCCCGTGTTCGGCCGACGTCCTGGTCGTTCGCGCGGAGGCCGGGAGCACGACCGTCCGGGCGGACGCCTCGTGCTGGCAGTCCCTGACCCGCGGGAGGTTCGGGATCGAGGTCTCCCCCGGCGACCACTTCAGCATGGTCCACCCACCTCACGTTCGGGAGCTGGCGGCGCGCATCTCCGGCGCCCTGGTGTCGGGCGTGCGGTGAGGTGCTCTTAACGATCCCGGTCCTGATCCGGCGAGGTAGGGAGCATGTCGAAGTAGCTGCCGGCCAGGAGGTGCTCCGATCGAATTCCGAGACGATCCATCAGCCGGTGAGCGATCCGGACCCCCTCCTCCTCCGGCTGGTCCTCCCGCAGGACCACCTCGAGCTCGACGAACTCGCCGAGACCTTCGACACTGTCCAGGTGGACTCTCGTCTGACCCACGCGATAGAGGATCCGCTCCTTTCTCACGCACCCCAGCTCCGGGAGGGTCGCGGAAAGGATCTGCCGGAGGGCACCGGGATCGGGGGTCGGGGCGATTGTGTAACGGCACGGCCGCGGGCTCGGCCCCGCGGGGCGTTCGTACAGAATCAGTTCACCCGCGCCGGAGTCGAAGATGCGGAGCTTGAGCCTGCCCGTGGCACACGCGAAGAAGACATCCTCCTGGACGAGCCGCTCTTCGGGCGTGCAAGAGAGCGAAATGGCGAGGGTGCGAAGACCCTCCGGATCGGGATTACGTGCCTTGATCTCGACGTTCGTAGGCATGAGGAGGCAGTTCATGAGAGCGGAGGACCCCGGTGGCCGGACGCTCACTCCGCGATCAGCTCTTTGTAGCGCTCCGGTGCGTATCGAGAGGCGAGCAGGCCCGTGGCGGTCCCGGTGTCGATGTCCTGCACCAGCACGCCTTCCTCCCCGTAGGGTAGATGCGCCATGCACTCCCCGGACCGAGCGATGACACAGGTCGCCGATTCCTGATAGCGGAACGCGTAGTTGACGCTGGCGAAGTAGATCCCGTTCTCCAAGCTCCGGCACATCATCGCCTTCTCGTAATAGGGCGCGCCAGGCGCGCCCCACTCCGCCAGAGAGACGCCCGCTCTGTCGCTCCCGGTGCAGTGCGGGTGAAAGACGAGCTTGGCGCCCCGCACCGCCGCCCACCTGACCGTCTCGGGGTAACGGAACCCCTCGTGGCAGATCACCACTCCGAACCTGAGGCCTCCGATCTCGAAGATCTGCCGGGTGTCTCCGGGGACGTACAGCCGGTCTTCGGTGGGATCGAGCTGGTTCTTGGTCTGGTACCCCCGGATCTCGCCACCGGCGTCCACGACAACGGAGACGATCTGCCGGCCCTCGTCGGTGATCCGTTCCATCCCGAGGACGGTGGCCACCCGGTACGTTCGCGCCCACTGCGCCACGGCATGGAGCGCTCGCTCCTGCTGCGTCCGGTCGAAGGGCGGTACTTCGAAATCCAATCCCCGCAGACCCGGGAGGTAGGCTTCCGGGAAGCAAACGATCTCCGCGCCCCGGGCCGCGGCTTCCGACAAGGATCGCTCAATCCTGTGCAGACCCTCCTCCACGGAGGCGGCGACGCGAGGCGAGGCCAGGGCGATGATCATGGGGTCGCCGTTCTCGAAGTAGCTCTCTCTCGGGTGGGTGGTCCGGCGGCCTAGCGGCGGGCGCGCTGGTAGGTCCCGATCAGCTCTGCGCGCGCGAGCACACGCCCTTCCATGGCACGCTCCAGCTCCGCCTTGGTGGCCTGTCCCAGATCGGGGAGGAGCGTGTCGAGCGCGTAGAGCTTGTGAATGTAGCGGTGTCGACCCACGGGAGGGCAGGGTCCTCCATAGCCGGCGCGCTTCCAGTCGTTCAGCCCCTCGCGGGCCCCCTGAGGCAGAGTCGCCGGATCCACTCCCTCCTGGAGCCCCGGTGCGGAGGGAGGGAGGTTGTAGAGTACCCAATGGACCCAGGTCGTCTTCGGCGCTCGCGGATCCGGGGCGTCGGGATCATCGACGATCAGGGTCAGACTCCGTGTGCCCTCGGGGAGCCCACTCCAGGAGAGCGGAGGAGAGAGATCCGCTCCGTCGCAGGTGTAGCGGCTGGGGATCTCCCCGTCGGGAGTGAAGGCCGAGGAAGTGAGTCGAAGCGCCATTGGGTCCTCCTGATGCTCGCGCTCGGCGGCGGAGCAGCCCTGGAACGCGGCCAAGAAGAGCGGTACTGCGTAGAGAACAGGACGCACGGTGCCTCTACGGAGCGGACGGATCGCTACGGATGCACAACTCGTGCACCACGTCGAGCACCGGGCGCGCCCGACGACAATATCCCGGAGCGGACCCGGCGAAACCTCCCTAGTGGGTCAGTTGGCATAGGCATCGCCATCCCAGCAGCCGTAGGCTCAAGTCCGCCGTCTGGATAATGCTGCGCGGCTTGCTGATCCGAATGGCTATTTGCGAGACAACTGACCCACTAGGTGCTTGCCTGGTCCGACTGGCGAAGGAAGCACCAAGCCCGAGCACGGCGATACCACTTCCGCACTCGGGCTAAACGATGGGGCTACGATGTGCAACTGTAGTACTAGGCGATCACCACCCATAGATCGCTGATCTCGCAGGGGGCGATCTCGACGCCGGCTTCGCGGCGGTACGCGGACGGTGAGGCGACGCCGCCGCCGCCGAGCGTGATGCGGTCGCCCGGCCGATACAGCCTGCCCGCGAAGCTGAGCGTGCCGGTGGCCGGATTCCATCGCGCCTTGCCCGCCGGAAAGACCGGGTGCACCCGGACTCCGCCGTCGGAGTTGACCACCAGGCAGCCGCCGACCCGCGACAGGACACCGTCAATCCGAGCCGCTGCCCCGCCGACCGGCCCATCCGACGGCGCTGTTCCGACGCCCCAGTAGGACAGACGAATCTCGGTCGTCTCCCCCTCCCGCTCCGGCGTCGCGGCTTGTCCTTGCTCGAGCGGAGGGCTTGGGCTGGTCCTCGGCTCCGGCTCGGGTTGCTGACATCCTTGCATGAGAGCGGCAAGGGCGATCAGGGCAAGGTTACGGGACAATGATCGATGCTCCGGTCCAGTGGAAGTAGTCCGTGCTCGTATAAATGGAGTAAGCGGCGTGGTCGGAATTGACATAGTCCGCCCAGGCGCAGGCCGACATTACACCGTAAGCGATCGTCCCAGCAAACCAGGGGCCGCCGCTATCCCCCTGATAGCAGCGTAGAGTTCCGGTCCCGCTCGTCCTCACAGTGCCCTTGCCCGACTGGGTGTTGCGCACCATCACGAAATAGCCGCCGGTCTGGCTCACCGAGGTGCCGCTGCTGTTCTGCGCGGCATTAACGGAGATGACCTCGCCGCAGCTCTGCATGCTGGTTGTGCTCCCCAGGGAGGTCTGGCCGAGGTGGCAGATGTAGCTGCCGACTGCGGTGCCGGTCACCTGGTTCCAGGTGCCGCTGCCCACCGCCGTTCCGCCGCGCGACTGGGTTCCGGCGACCGCTCGCAAGTTTGTCGTGCCATCATAATAGAATGTGCCAAGGCCGACCGGGTTGCCATTGGTTCCATGTACGAACATGATGTCCGTCTCGTTCCAGGTGCCGCGGGTGTCGTCGGCGGGCCCGTGCGTCAGGGTGTAGTTGCGGCCATCGTCGGCGATGACGTTGGTCGCGGCGGTACAGTGCGCCGCCGTCATCATACCGGTCATTGCGGCTCCGGTCGACGTCGTGATCGAGCCATGCCGGGCGCCGAAGGCGGTCATGCACGTCCGCGAACTCGCCGAGGTGGCCGTCGAGGAGGAATACAGCTTGCTCCCTCCACGCATGTTGGCAACGGGCACGAGCCCTGTCGGCGTGAACTCGAACTCGACCGGCACCTTGACCATCTGTCTCACCTCCCGCGCCTGGGCATCGGTGAGCCGGGCCTTGGTCAGGATCCGCACATTCCCGTTAATCTCGTCGACGAAGGCGATCTGGTAGCCTGGGATCGACTCTGCCCTGCCGGACAGGGTCTCCACCGCTTGGCTGAGCTCGAGCAGGCTGTGCGCACGGCCGCCCTGGTAGCGGATCCGGGCGTTGACCTGCCTGCCGAGCACCTCCTCGGCCCTGGCCACCTCGGCATCGCTCAGCCGCGCGATCCGCCGCCCCGCCTGCCGCTCGGCGTTGCGCGCCCGGCGCGCCTCCGCCGTCAGCCGGCCGTAGTTTACACGTGTTCGGGGTGTGAAGGAGACGGTTCTCGGACCGACCTGTGCCTTCTTGGTCGCCACGACCAGACCGAATTCGGGGGCCTCGTTGTCGAAATAGCGGCCGGCGAGGTCGTTCCCCTCCGCCGCCGCCGCCTGCGAGACCGCATCCATGCCGTAGATCATGATCGTGAGGCGCTCGACCGCCTCGTCGAACGGAACTCCGAACTCGGCAGCGTAGAGCTTCGCGTCGACGGCAAGCGCTTCTGCGTCGTCGAGGACGGCGCCTTCGTCGCTTTGCTGCAGATGCTGCAGAGACGGATCGTCTTGTGCCCCGCCTGCCGCCGCGACCCCCGTTATGCCGAGGACTGTCGCTACGAGAAGCCACCCGAAGGAATTCGTCATTGTCGTCTCACGGTTGGGACAAGTGCACGACGCAACAGAGTCGCTTTACTCCGGCCGGACCCAATAGCATATATTGTGCCCAAACGTACGTGTATGGCGGGGCAAAAAAGCGAGACTGGCCGCTCTCCTGCCAATAGGAATCGACTAGTACTACAGTTGCACGTCTGATGCAGGACTCCAGCCGAGAGATCTGGCAGGAGGTGGGCAATGGATCAGATGGTGGTGCTGGAAGGCTGGTCGGAGGCGCTGGAGGAGGTGCAGCAGCGGATCAGCCGCTATGTGGCTCGGGCTGAGCCCCGATCTCGGATACGACTGTACCTGGAGGGGATCCTCGGGAAGGCGGAGCGCAGGAACGGGTGGCATCTGGCCGAAGCCGCTGGAGAGGCGACCCCGTACGGAATGCAGCGCCTGAACGCGAGCGCCTCGTGGGATGCGGATCGGGTGCGAGATGATCTACAAGCTTATGTCTGCCAGCATTTAGGGGATCCGGGGGCGGTCCTGGTCTTGGACGAGACGGGGTTTCTGAAGAAGGGAAAGAGTTCTGCCGGAGTGGCTCGACAGTACAGCGGCACGGCAGGCCGGATCGAGAACTGTCAGGTGGGAGTTTGCCTCGCCTACGCGTCCCTTTCTGGCGTGGCCTTTCTCGACCGTGAGTTGTACCTGCCCAAGCAGTGGATGGAGGATCGAGCGCGCTGCAAGGCGGCGGGGATTCCTGGCGAGCAAGCGTTCCAAACCAAGCCGCAGCTTGCGCGAGGGATGCTGGAGCGTGCGCTGGAGGCGGCGCTGCCACACGCCTGGATCACGGCGGACGAGGTATACGGACAGGATCGGCAGCTACGTTTGTGGCTCGAGGAGCGAGAGGAGCCCTTCGTGCTGACAGTCTCCTCACAGGAGAAACCCTTCGTCTGGACCGAACGGGGTCCTCGGCAGTTCAGAGTCGATGCCATCGCAGAGGCCCTTCCCGAAAGTGCCTGGCGGCGCCTCTCCGCGGGTGAGGGAGCCAAGGGGCAACGCCTCTACGACTGGGCCGAGTGGCCGCTGTGGAGATTGGGTGCACCCGAAGGCAGACACCGTCTGCTGGTCAGGCGGAGCCTGGAAGACGCTGAGGAGAGGGCCTGGACAGAAAAAGGGGGATCTCAGCAAGCACGGACTTGATTCCGCTGACCGTGCCCGAAATCCGCCACCTGCTTGTGCGCCTCTACCTGCGCGAGCAGGCCAACCCTACTCAGGTGCTTGCCTGGTCCGACTGGCGAAGGAAGCACCAAGCCCGAGCACGGCGATACCACTTCCGCACTCGGGCTAAACGATGGGGCTACGATGTGCAACTGTAGTACTAGCCCCGTCCGACGGCTTCGAGGTTGTACAGCCGGATCTTGTTGTGCAGCGTGGCCCGGGAGATCCCCATCGCCTCCGCAGCCTGGGTCCGGTTCCCGTCCAGCATGATCAGCGTCCGCTCGATGTGCCGCCGCTCCATCTCCTCCAGCGTCATGATGATCTGGTGCTCCCGTACGGGAGCCCCCGAAGCGGAGGGATTCCGGAGCTCGGCGGGGAGGTGCTCGGGGAGGACCGCGGATTCGCCGAGGGAGAGCACCAGGGCGCGCTCCAGCACGTTGCGCAGCTCCCGTACGTTCCCCGGCCATCCGTAGGCCAGCAGGAGGTCCAGCGCCCGATCCGAGAGGCGGGGGGCGCTGCGCGGGTGCAGGAGCCGGAGGTCCGCGAGGAGCCGCTGCACCAGCTCCAGCACGTCGTCCCGCGAGCGCTCGCGGAGCGGCGGGAGCTTCAGGGGGAGGACGTTGAGACGGTAGAACAGGTCCTCACGGAATCTCCCCGCCCGGACCTCCTCCTCCAGATCCTTGTTGGTGGCGGCCACCAGCCGCACGTTGGCCTCGATCTCCCGGGTCCCGCCCAGACGGCGGAAGGTCTTGCGTTCCAGCACCTTGAGGAGCTTGGGCTGGAGGTCGGGGGCCAGGTCTCCCACCTCGTCCAGGAAGAGCGTCCCTCCGTGCGCCACCTCGAAGAGCCCGCGCTTCATGGTCTTGGCGTCGGTGAACGCCCCCTTCTCGTGCCCGAACAGCTCGGAGTCCAGGAAGGTGGCGGAGAGCCCGGCGCAGTTGACCTCCACGAAGGGCCCGCGGGCGCGCTGCGAGTGGGCGTGCAGCATCTGCGCGACCCACCCCTTCCCCGTACCGCTCTCGCCCAGGAGGAGCACGGTGGTGGAGTCGGAGCTGGCGAGGAGCTCCACCTGTCGTGCCATCTCCCGCATCCGCGGCGAGGACCCCAGCGTGGAGGTGTCGCGTCCCTCGGCCAGCCGCGCCGCCAGGGAGCGGTTGGCGCGGCGCAGCTCCACCTTCTCCATCGCCTTCTCCGCCGCCGCGGCCAGGTGCGAGAGCTCCACCGGCTTGGTGAGGAAGTTCTCCGCCCCCAGCTTCATCGCCTCCACCGCGCTCTCGACGTCGCCGTGACCGGTGAGCATGATCACCGTGGCGTCCCGGGGGACCAGCACCTCCAGCACGTCCATCCCCGAGATCCCGGGGAGGAACAGGTCCAGGAGGACCAGGTCCGGACGGGCCACCTCGTAGAGCCGGATCCCTTCCTCCCCGGTCATCGCCAGATAGACCTCCCACCCCGAGCGCTCGAAGTAGCGTCCCAGCGAGCGGATCACGTCGGGGTCGTCGTCGATCAGAAGAATGGAACGCGTCACTCGGCTACATCGGGTGCAAGAAAAGGATTAGGAGGAGGATCGGCCCCACGGCCCGGGACCTTTAGCAGCGCCGGGACCCGCCGCTTCGCATTCTCTAGGCTGCGGCGTTGGTGGGAGAGGGGCCCGTCAGGCGGACCAGGGCGACGCGGCGCTCGTCCACCTCCTCCACGCGAAGCTCCACCGCGCCCCTGCCGGAGGCGACGAGGACGGTGTCGCCCACCACGGGGACCCGCTCCAGCGCCCCGAAGATGTACCCGCCGATGGTGTCGAAGTCCTCTTCCGGGAGTCCGAGATCGAAGCGCTCGTTCACCTCGGAGATGGAGGCGCCTCCGTCGATCAGCACGTCCCCTTCCGGGGTAGGGGCGAACTCCGGCTCCGCCACGTCGTACTCGTCGTTGATCTCCCCGACGATCTCCTCCAGGAGGTCCTCCATAGTGACGAGACCGTACGTCCCCCCGAACTCGTCCAGGACGATGGCCAGGTGGACGCTCTGCTGCCGGAACTCGGCGAGGAGGTCGTCCACCGGCTTGGTGTCGGGGACGAAGTATGGCTCCCGCATCAGCTTTCGGACGTCGAATGCCTCCCGGGCGGCGTCGCGGTCGCGCAGCAGCGGGAGGAGGTCCTTGGTCAGCACCACGCCGATGATGCTGTCGATGGTCCCCTCGTACACGGGGAAGCGCGAATGCCCCTCCGTCACCACCGTTTCCAGGAGCGCGTCCAGCGAGATGTCGGCGGGGACGGCGACCATCTCGGTGCGAGGGGTCATCACCTCGCGGGCCACGGTCTCGGAGAACTCGAACACGCCATGGATCATCTCCCGCTCGTCCTCCTCCACCACCCCCTGCTCGGAGCTGCGCACCACGAACATCCGGATCTCTTCCGGGGTGTACACCAGGGAGTGGAACCCCGCCGAGACCCTGGTCGTCCGCAGGCCCCACTGCAGGAGGCGCGAGACCGGCCAGGTCACCGGGCGGAGCAGGATCGCCCAGACGCGCAGCGGGCCCAGGACCCGGGCCGCGACGCGCTCGGCGCGCCCGGTCGCCAGCGCCTTGGGGAGCTGCTCCCCGAGGAGGGCGTGCAGGAGCGCGACGGCCGCGAGCGCCGGCACCAGGGCCGCCGGGTAGGTGGTGACGGCCACGTAGCCGAGGAGGATGGACGCGGCGCTGCGCCCGATCTGCGCGGCCAGGGCCAGCTCGTCGGTACGGTCGGGAGGGGTGGTCGCGGGCTCTCCCTCGCGCGGACGCGGGTCCGCGGAGGTCCGGCGCAGGGTGAGGAGGGCGATCTCGGCGGCGGCGAAGAACGCGTTGGCCGCCAGGAGCGCGGGAACCAGCAGGAGTATGGGAACGGCTGGGTCGGATTCCATGGGAACGATCGGGCGGGTAGGGCCCCGCACCCCGGGGCCCCGGCGCTCCGGGTCAGGCCGCGGAGAACTCCTCGGCGGACACCTCCGACTCGCCGTCCTGCTCCTCGGCGGACGGCCCATTGGCGATCACCGGGCGGCAGAAGCGGAGCCCGATCCCCCTGAGCTCCGCCAGCTCGTCCTTCGAAAGCGAGGGATAGCACTCGCTGATGTACTCGATGGTGTCATTCATCCACTCCACCTGCTGCTCCTCGGTCGCGCGGAGGACGCCGCAGCGGTGGATATGGCCGAACAGGTCGTTGCGCGCCTGCTCCATCTCGCCGGGGCGCGGAGCGGCCGATTTCTTCTTCCGACTCAAGATCCCTCCAGGTCTCCGTATATGCTCACCCCGCTCACGGGGCTGAATCCTGATTACTTCGGTAGTGAAATATAGCACACCGCGGGATTTCTGGAAACTCCCGCGCTGCGCCCGCCTCCCGCGGAAGGCGCGGCAATTGCGTCCGCTGCAGGGCGTACGACCCCGCAGTCGCCACCCGGCTGCACGGCACCTCCACCCGCTCCCCGATGAGGACGCGCAGCGTTTCGCCGCCCGGGAGATCCCTCTCCCCCCCTCCGCCCTCCTCGTGGGAGCGGTGGTGGTGGGCGCCCGACCGGCGGTCGGTGACCCAGGTGGCCCGCTACCGGATCCACGCCGCCGAGTTCGGAGCGTTGGACGCGGAGCCGCTGGTCCTCCTGCACGGTCTCTCCGGCTCGTCGCGCTGGTGGCGGCGGAACGTGCTGGCACTGGCGCACGACTTCCGCGTGGTGGTCCCGGACATCATCGGGTTCGGGCGGACCCGCGCGCCCGGCGGGGTCCCCGGGATGCCCGACGTGGCCGCGCACCTGGCGGAGTGGATGGACCGGCTATCCCTCCGGCCGGTGGGGCTGGTGGGACACTCCATGGGCGGGCAGATCTCGGTCCACCTGGCCGCCCGCTTCCCGGGCCGGGTCCGGCGGCTCGTCCTGGTGGACGCGGCAGGGATCCCCCGCCGCGTCACCCCACGGACCCTCGTGCGCTTCGCCGCGGATGTGACGCCCCCCCGCCGGTGGGGCGACCCCAGCTTCCTCCCCACCATCTTCGGGGACGCGCTCCTGGCCGGGCCGCGGGCGATCATGCGCGCCCTCGTGCACATCCTTTGCGACGACGTGCGGCCGCTCCTCCCACGCATCCAGGCTCCAACGCTGGTCTTGTGGGGGGAGCTGGACACCATCATACCCGTGGAGCACGCGCGGATGTTCCAGGAAGGGATCCCCGGTGCGCGGACGGTGGTGCTGCGGGACGCGGCGCACAACCCGATGGTGGACCGGCCGGAGGACTTCAACCAGGTGGTGCGGGACTTCCTGCGGGACGAGAGCGTGGGGGAGTGACGGGAGCGGCCGGGGAGGGAGCGCGGCTGGGAGAGGCGGCCGTGGCGTGGAGCCGGGCGCGCCGGGTGCGCGCCGGCGAGTGGTGGGAGCGCTACCGCGAGGCGGGGACCGGCCCGCCGGTGGTGCTGGTGCACGGCCTGGGGATCTCCGCAGACTACTGGTTCCGCAACGGGCCGCCGCTGGCCGCGGCGGGGTTCCGCGTCCTCGCCCCGGACCTCCCCGGATTCGGCCGCACCGAGGGCCCGCAGGTGCTCTCGGTGCCGGAGCAGGCGGCGGCGCTCGACCGGTGGGCGGAGGCGATGGGTCTGGGTACCGCCGTGTACGTAGGACACTCCCTTTCCTGCCAGTGCACCCTGGAGCTGGCCGTGGCGCGGCCGGAGCGCGTGCGCGGCCTGGTCCTCTCCTCGCCGACCGGCGCGCCCCTGAAGGCGCGCATCCTCCACCAGGCCCTCGGCTTTCTCCGCGACGTTCCCCGCGAGGAGCCCAAGCTGGTCCCCTTCGTGGCGGAGGCGTACCTCCGCGCCGGCCCGGTGCGCGTCCTGAGGACGTGGAGGCGGGGGGCGGAGCACGATCCGCTGCCGCTCCTCCCGCGGGTACGGGCGCCGTCGCTGGTGATCGTGGGGCGGCGCGATCCGGTGGTCCCGCCCGAGTTCGCCGAATCGCTGGCGGCCGGGCTCCCGCGGGGACGCCTGGTGTGGATCGAGGACGCCGCCCACGCCGTGCACTTCAGCCGCGCGGAGGAGTTCAACCGCGCGGTGCTGGAGTTCCTGGGCGAACTCTGAGCCCCCGCCGCGCCACCACCTGCCTACCCCTCCAGACGCTCCACGATCGCCCAGGCCAGGAGCGGGATCATGATCTCGTGGTGCCCGGTGATCTGGAA
>DATAAL010000678.1:0-3587 GCA_036260145.1 Longimicrobiaceae bacterium
CCGGTCCACACCCGCCGGGGGGCCACCGCGCTCCGCGTGGTCCCGCGGCACGACGCCGACGACCTGCGCGCCCTGGCGCGCGGGGAGGGGGTGACGCTCTACATGGCGCTCCTGGCGGCGTTCGACGTCCTCCTGTCCCGCTACTCCGGCGTGGAGGACGTGCTGGTGGGGACTCCTGTCGCCGGGCGGAACCGCCGCGAGCTGGAGGGGCTGATCGGCTTCTTCGTGAACACCCTGGTGCTGCGCACCGACCTCTCCGGGAACCCGCCCTTCCGGGGGTTGCTGCTCCGGGTGCGGGAGACGGTCCTGGGAGCGCACGCCCACCAGGAGCTCCCCTTCGAGCGGCTGGTGGAGGAGCTGGGGGTGGAGCGCTCCCTGGCGCACACCCCGGTGTTCCAGGTGATGTTCTCGCTGGAGGACGTCCCCGCCGTCCTCCCCGACCTGATGGGGGCGGAGGTGGAGGAGCTCCGCCCCGAGGCGGAGGTGAGCGAGTTCGACCTGGCGCTCCGGGTGCGCGAGCGTCCGGAGGGGTTCCACCTCCTCCTCCAGTACCGCACCGACCTCTTCGACGCCTCCACCGCGGAGCGGATCCTGGAGGGGTACGAGCTCCTCCTGGCGGGTGCCGCCGGGGACGCGGAGCGGCGGATCCTGGACCTCCCCCTGCTGCGGCGGGAGGAGGCGGACCGGCTGCTGCACGGGTGGAGCGCGGGTCCGGACCCGTCCGCGGCCGGACTCCCGGTGCACCGGGAGGTCGCCGTGCAGGCGGAGCGGACCCCGGACGCCCCCGCGGTGGAGTTCGAGGGGCGGACGCTCACCTACGCCGAGCTGGCCGCCGCGGCGAACCGGTTGGCGAGCTACCTGCGCCGCCGCGGCGTCGGCCCCGAGACCCGGGTGGGGGTCTGCCTGGAGCGCTCCCCCGACCTGGTGGTCGCCGTGCTCGGGGTGCTCGGAGCGGGAGGAGCGTACGTCCCCCTCGACCCGTCCTACCCGTCGGAGCGTCTGGGGTACCTGGTCGCCGACTCGGGGGTGCGCTTGCTGGTGACGGAGGAGCGCGTGCGGGAACGGATCCCCGCCGGGGGCGTGGACGTGGTCAGGGTGGACGCCGAGCGGGTGCGGATCGCCGCGGAGAGCGCGGAGGCGCCCGCGGACGGGGTCCACCCGGAGACCCTGGCGTACGTCATCTACACCTCCGGCTCCACGGGCCGGCCGAAGGGGGTGCGGGTGCAGCACGGCTCCCTCTCCAACCTGGTCGCGGCGAGCCGCGAGACGTTCGGGATCGGCGCAGGGGACGTGGTCCTGGCGCTGGCCTCCTACGCTTTCGACATCTGGGCCTTCGAGACCCTCCTCCCGCTGACCTCCGGGGCCACGGTCCGCCTGGTACGCCGCGAGCGGGTGCTGGAGGTGGACGAGCTGGTCGGCGAGCTGGAGGGCGCCACCACGCTGCACGCCGTCCCCGCCCTGATGCGGCAGCTCGCCGCGGCGGTGCGCGGCACTCCAGAGGGCGCGCAGCGGGGGCTGCGGCGAGCCTTCGTCGGGGGCGATGCGGTCCCCCCCGACCTGCTGGCCGAGATGCGGGAGGCGTTCCCGGGCGCCGAGGTCCACGTCCTGTACGGCCCCACCGAGGGTACGGTGCTCGCGGCGAGCCACCGCGCCGACGACGGGACGGTGGCGCGCCCGATGCTGGGCCGATCGCTCGCCGGCGTGCGCCTGTACGTGCTGGACGGGGTGGAGGGTCCGGTCCCGGTGGGCGTCCCCGGCGAGCTGTACATCGGCGGGGCAGGGGTGGCGCGCGACTACCTGGACCGCCCCGCTCTCACCGCCGGGAGCTTCGTCCCCGACCCCTTCAGCGGCGTACCGGGGGCACGTCTGTACCGCACGGGCGACCGCGTCCGCTGGCTCCCGGACGGGAGCCTGGAGTTCCTGGGGCGCCTGGACCACCAGGTCAAGATCCGCGGCTTCCGCATCGAGCCGGGCGAGGTGGAGGCCGCGCTGGCGCGGGTGCCGGGGGTGCGGGAGTCGGTGGTGGTGGCGCGCGAGGACGTCCCCGGAGACCCCCGGCTGGTGGCGTACGTGGTGGCGGAGCCCGGCGCCGGGGACCCCCTCCCGGGGCTGCGGCAGGCGCTCCGGGCGGAGCTCCCGGAGTACATGGTCCCCGGTGCCTTCGTGGCGCTGGACGCGCTCCCGGTCACTCCCAACGGCAAGGTGGACCTGCGGGCCCTCCCGGCCCCGGACGGCCTCCACGGAGGGGCCCGGGAGTACGTGGCGCCGCGCACCGCTCTGGAGGAGGTGCTGGCCGCCATGTGGGCGGAGGTGATCGGGGTGGAGCGGGTGGGGATGCGGGACAACTTCTTCGAGGTGGGGGGGCACTCCCTCCTCGCCGCCCGCGTCGTCGCCCGGATCCGGGTGCTCAAGGTGGAGGTCCCCGTGCGCGCCCTCTTCGAGGCGCCCACGGTGGAGGAGCTCGCGCAGTATATCACGAAACAGGAACCGGTCCCGGGGCGGACGGAGATGATCGCAGGGATCCTCAGGAAGGTGCACGGCATGTCCGCCGAGGAGCGCGCGGCGCTCCGCGGCCGGCAGGACGCCGGAGCGACCCCGTGAGCGGCGCGCAGGGCACCGCGGGGGGGTTCTCTGCGGAGGAGCTGGAGCTGATGGCGCTCCTCCTGGAGGAGGCCGGGATCGAGGACGCCGCGCCGGGCACCATCGCCCGCCGGCCGTCGGGGGCGCGCGTTCCGCTCACCTTCGCGCAGCGGCGGCTCTGGTTCCTGGAGCAGCTGGAGCCCGAGACCCGCATCTACAACGACGCGTTCAGCCACCGCCTGGTGGGCGACCTGGACGTGGCGGCGCTCCAGGCCGCGATCGACGGGCTGGTGGAGCGGCACGAGTCGCTGCGCACGGTGTTCGTGGAGGAGGGCGGGGAGCCGCTGCAGGTGGTCCGGGAGAATTGCCGGATCCCGCTGGAGATCCACGACCTCTCCCGTCTCCCGGAAGGGGAGCAGATGGAGGAGGTCCGGAGGATCGCCGACCGGGCCACCTACACGCCCTTCGACCTGTCGCGCGGGCCGCTCCTCCGCCCGGTCCTGATGCGCCTGGGGGAGCGGGACCACGCGCTGGTCATCGCCGTCCACCACATCATCAACGACGGCTGGTCGCTGGGGATCTTCTTCACCGAGCTGTCCGCGCTCTACGACGCCGCCCGGAAGGGGGAGCCGTCGCCCCTCCCACCGCTCGCGCTCCAGTACGGCGACTTCGCGGTGTGGCAGCACGAGCACCTGTCGGACGCGGCGATCGAGAGGCAGATGACGTACTGGAAGGAGCGCCTCCGCGGCGCCCCGACCGTGCTGGAGCTCCCCACCGGACGTGTCCGCCCCGCCGAGCAGACGTACCGCGGCGCGGGGTACGACTTCACCCTCCCGCGCAGCCTGGCCGCCGGCCTGCACACCCTGGCGCAGGAGGAGGCGGCCACCCTCTTCATGGTTGCGTATGCCGCGCTGGTCACGCTCCTGGGCCGCTACACCGGCGAGGAGGACATCGTGGTCGGCTCGCCGATCGCCAACCGCACCCGCCCCGAGCTGGAGGGGCTGATC
>DATAAL010000679.1:0-11418 GCA_036260145.1 Longimicrobiaceae bacterium
GCACCGGCTCTCGCCGGCCGAGTGGGAGCGCGCCGGGGTGCATGCCGAGCGGGGGGTGGAGTCGATCCGCGACATCGCCACCTACTACGCCGGCCACGACCTCAACCACTTCGCACAGATCGAGGCGATCCTCGCCTCGGCGGGTACCGCGCCCTAGGACCGGCGGGCCAGGTCGGTAGTGCCCCGCCGGCTAACAATCGGCTGCAGGGGGTGCGGGGCCGTCCATGCTTTCGGCCGACGATAAGGCTTGCGCGCCGGTCCGCGCGCGTAGCTTGGGGTCGGTACCCGGCCGTCCCTCTCCCGCTCCCGCTGCTTCCCATGTCCGCCGCGCGTCGCTCCCGCTCCCTTCCGGCCTCCACCACCCCCGACGAGATCCTGGCGCCCTTCCCCGCGGACGTCCAGGCGCTCGCCCGGGAGCTCCGGCACCTGGTGCGCTCCACCATCCCCGGCGCGGAGGAGAGGCCGCACCCGGGCTGGCGCGCGCTCGGCTACCGGGACGAGCAGAGCGGCTGGTTCTGCGGGATCTTCCCGTTCCAGCACCACGTGCGGATCTACTTCGGGCAGGGCGCGGCGCTGCGCGACCCCGAGGGGCTGCTCGAAGGGAAGGGCAAGCAGGTGCGGCACGTGGAGATCCGTCCGGGAGAGGAGATCCCCAGGAGCGGGCTGGAGGCTCTCCTGGAGGAGGCGGTGCTCCATGGCGCGATCCGGTAAGGGGGCGGCGTCCGGAGGGATGCGACGCCCTGCGCTGCCAGGAGGGATGGCGGCCACGGCGTTCCCGCGCGCCGCGGGCACCCGCGCGTCCCGCCGTCCGCGCCGGACCCTGAGCGAGCCGGGCCGGGGCCCTTCCTCCCCCGCAGTACGAGGACCCGGCGTACGACCTGCGCGCCCTGGAGTGGCGACCCTGCCTGGACACCGACGTGGTTCTGCCGGAGGACGGCATGGACATGCGCGAGCTGTCCCGCCTGGTCTTACGGGCCAGCCGGGTCGAGACCGCAGGCACCGGGCAGGCCCTCCTGCTCTTCGACCGGGGCCGGGTCTGGCTCGGCTCCCTTCCGCGGGGCTGATCCCGCGCCGAAGGATCCCGACGAGGGAGATCAACGCATGCGCACCTTCTCCCTCGGGGTGCCGGTCGCGGCGTACCTCTTCTGGCGTCGGGAGGTGCTCGACCCCGGTCCCCGGAGATAGCCGGGGCTCGACGACGCCGGGCCGCACCCCGCCCGCCAATCTCCCCCGCCCATGGAACTGGTCTGGCCCGCAGCGCCGTACCTGCACAGCTACATCCGCGCCCTGGAGCGGGGCTGGTCTCCGGACAACCTGCGCCCCCAGGCCGCACGCGAGGAGCTGGAGCAGATCGCCCGGGATCCCACCCGGTTTCTCGCGGAGCAGGTGGACCGGGAGGCGAAGGGTCCGCCGGTGGTGCTTCCGGACGGGTCCACGGTGCCCCGCCTGCCGGGCTATCACCGCTGGATGTGGGACGGGGAGTTCTGCGGGGTGATCGGGTTCCGCTGGCAACCGGGCACGAGCGAGCTGCCCCCGTACTGCCTGGGCCACATCGGCTACTCGGTGGTGCCGTGGAAGCGGGGGAGGGGGTACGCGACCCGGGCGCTGCGGCTGCTCCTTCCGGAAGCGAGGCAGGAGGGGCTGACGTACGTGGAGCTCACGACGGACGCGGACAACCTCGCCTCGCAGCGGGTGATCGAGGCGAACGGAGGCAGGCTCGTGGAGCGCTTCTTCAAGCCCGCGGAGTACGGCGGCGCGGAGGGTCTCCGCTTCCGGATCGTGCTCGGATAGCTCCTGCGGCTCCGGGGAAGCTGATCCCGGGGCCTGACCCTGAGCGCAGCCGTTGCCCGGGCTTCAGCGCCCCGCGACCCGCGTCACCCCGGGTGAGAGGCTCCCGCGATCTACGCAGTGCGCAGGAAAGCCACCACGCGGTTCTGCAGGAACTCCTCCAGCGTCTGCACCAGCGCGGTGGGATTCATCGCGCTGATCGGCGACGGCGCCCCGGAGGCGAGGTCCACCTCCACGTACAGGTGCCGCACGTCCTCCAGGAAGGTCTCCATCCGCACCTCGGCCTGGAACTGCTCCGACGGCTCCTCCCCCGGGGGGAAGACCAGGCGGAGGCCGCCCCCCAGGATCGGTCGCCCGAACGCCGCCAGCGCGTCCAGCGGCTGCCCCAGCCGCCGCTCCCACAGGTACTGGAAGGAGTGCTCGGTGCTGGAAGGGAAGAGCACCCGCACCCCCGCGTTCCACCCCAGCACCTGCTCCATCTCCGGCCAGACGTCGCGGGCCACGTCGGTGATCTCGTGCGCCGCGTCGGCGAAGTCGCCGGAGGTGGCCACCGGGGCATCGGGGCCGATGGCGGTGAGGAGGAGGAGCTGGCTCACGGCCAGCGGCTCGCCGCCGGGGCCGGCGAGGTTCCCGGTGACCACCTGAAGCTGCAGCGTGGACGGCTGCCGGCGGGCCAGGAGGACCGATCCCTCCCCCCGCTCGGCGTGATCGAGGTGGATCTGCTCCTCGCCGAGGCGGGACCGGAGCGCGTCCAGGCGCGCCTCGTCCAGCTCCAGCGCGGGGGCGACCAGGAAGCCGAGGTTGAGCTGGACCGTCTGCCGCGCGTCTTCGATCACGGGGCCGCCGCCGCCTCCTTGGTCGGGATCTCCTCGCCCCCGGGGAGGATGGGGCGCTTGGTCCGCAGGTTGAACCCGTACCCGTCCGGAAGCACGTGGATGACCGAGTCGGTGATCGCGAGGGTCTCCTCGTCCGCGGCCTGCGGGGCGTTGGTGTGGGTGACCCGCCCGTCGAACACCATGGCCGCCCCCGCGCCGATCACGGTGAAGCGGTCGCCGGGGATCACCTCCACGGCGGTGTTCTCGTCGATCCCGATCCCCAGCACCTGCGGGTTGTGCGCGAAGATGGTCATGAGCCGGTTGACCCGGCCGCGCGCGTTGAAGTGCGTGTCCACCACCGTGTCGCGCCAGAGCCCCAGCCCCGGGGCGAGGTCCACGTCAGTGCGGCGCACTGTCCCCTCGCTGGGCCCGCCGATCACCATGGTCCCGCTCATGGCGGCGGCGCCCGCGCTGGTGCCGGCCACCACCAGGCCCTCGCCGTACAATCGCTCCTGCACCCGGTCCCCGAAGGGCGTCCCCGCGACCAGCGCGGTCAGGCGGAGCTGGTCCCCCCCGGTGAAGAACACCGCCGTGGCACGGTCCACCGCTTCCACCAGCGACTCCTGCTCCGCCTCGATCCGGGTGGTGATCGGTGCCCCGAACACCTCCTCCACCCCGATCTTCTCGAAGAGCTTTCCGTACACCTCCACCTTGTCGCGCGGGTTCTCCGACGGCGAGGAGCACACCACGATCCGGGCGCGCTTTCCCCCGGCCAGCTTCACCAGGTGCGGGAGGATGCGCATGTCCTTCTCGTCGGGGTCCTCGGCCCCCCCGATCGCCAGCAGGCGCCCGATCCGCCGCCCCTCCTTCGCCGTTGCCATCGTTCCTCTCCTCACCTCGGTTCCACGCAGGGACTGCTCGACCGGCCGCCCCCGTCCCTCAAACATCAGGCCAGAGGCTGCTCTCCCCCGAAGCGGGGCACGGGGAGCCCGGCCACGCCGGGGCGCAGCCGGAACAGGTCCCCGGACTCGAAGCCCGCCTCGACCTCCTCCTCCCCCAGCCCGATGGAGGCCGAGGTCACGTACAGCTCCTCCCCCTCGCTCCCCCCGAAGGCGCAGCTGGTGGGGCGCGGCACCGGCATCCGCACGCGGAGGAGCTCGCCGCCGTCCGGCGCGAAGCGGATCACGCACCCCCCGTCCCACTGCGCGGACCAGACGCACCCCTCCCGGTCCACCGCGAGCCCGTCGGGGAAGAGCTCCTCCCCCGCGAGGTCGGCGAAGACCCGCCGGCCGGAGATCTCTCCCCGGTCGGCGTCGAAGTCGTAGGCGTAGATCCTCCTTGCAGGGGTGTCCGTGAGGTAGAAGACCCGCGCGTCCGGGCTCCACCCCAGCCCGTTGGAGATGGTCAGCCCCGTCTCCACCGTCCGCACGCTCCCGTCGGGGTCGAAGCGGTAGAGCGCCGCTCCCCCCTCCTCGGCCGACATGGAGCCGATCCAGAAGCGCCCCCGGGGGTCGCACTTCCCGTCGTTGAAGCGGAGCCCCGGGCGTCGGGGGAGGACCGTGGCCGCGCGCTCCACCCGGCCGCTCTCCGGATCCAGGAAGGCCAGGTCGCACCGCAGCGCCAGGAGGAGCCTCCCGCCGGCCGCCGGGGCCACGGCACCGACGGTCTCCCCCGCCTCGTACGCCACGTCCTCCCCCGCCGCCGGGTCGAAGCGGTGGACGCGGTGGTTGTAGATGTCCACCCACCAGAGCACCCCCGCCTCCGCGTCCCACACGGGCCCCTCGCCCAGGCGGGCGCGGGCGGCGAGCACGTTCTCCGGCGGGGTGGAGAGGGGGGACTCGGGGTCCGTCATGGGTCGGCGGAGTGGGGGTACGGGCTCGGGGCGACGGCTCGACCCGGTGGACACGGCAGGTTCGGGGCCGCTCCGTCCGCGCGCCGCCCCGGAACGCCGCGGAGGGCGCTCCCCCGGGATCCGAGGAAGCGCCCCCCGCGCCGGCTCCTACGCGGGAGCCGGTGTGCGCCGGGCGGATTACCAGCCCGGGTTCTGGGTCAGCTCCGGGTTGGTGGCCCGCGCGGAGGCGGGGATCGGGAAGAACCGATACCTGTCCTCCACCACCCCGCCGCTGAGCCCGATCTTGGGGACGCTGTTCGACCACGGGCTGGCGTTCAGGTTCTGGCCCCCCTGCGCGGTCGGCAGCCCCATCCGGAGGTGGGCCTCCACGCGCGCCTTGGACCAGCTCCAGTGCCGCTGCATGTCGAAGTAGACGTGGCCCTCCAGCACGAACTCGTAGCGGCGCTCGACCTGGACCGCCTCGCGGAACTGCTGCTGGCTCAGCCCCGCCGGCAGGTTGGCCAGCCCGGCGCGGTTCCGCACCGCGTTGGCCGCCGCGTACGCCTCGGCCGTCGGCCCGGACGCCTCGTTGATCGCCTCGGCCAGCATGAGGAGCACGTCGGCGTAGCGGATCAGGATGATGTCGTTCTCGTCGCCCGCGCCCGTGGTGGCCTGCGGGTCCAGGTACTTGGCGAAGAACGGCCCGCCCCCCGGCGTCCCGAAGTTGTTCAGGAAGGTGGTGATCTGGGCGTTGGTCCCCGTCATCGGGCGCGTCCACACCAGCCGGCCGCGGGTGGGGTGCACGTACTCGGTGAGCACGGTGCCCGCCTTGCGCCGGTCCTGGTTGCTCCAGTCGCGGTAGAACGGCCACTCGGGGTAGAACGAGATCCCCCCCGGCTGGACGCCGCTCAGCCCCGAGCCGATCGGCGCCACGTGCTGCGCCAGCCGCCCGCCCAGCCCCGACACGCGGGTGAGCTGCACCGCGAACACCACCTCCGTGTTCATCTCGTTGTCCAGCGCGAAGATGCGCGCGAAGTCGGGGAGCAGCCGGTAGCGGCCGCCCTGGACCACCTGCCGGGCCTGGTCGGCCGCGGCCTGGAAGGAGGCCGTGCCCCCGCCGTGCACCGCGCCGTACTGCAGGTGCACCTTGGCGAGCAGCGCCCGGGCGGCGCCGCTGGTGGCCCGCCCGGTGTTCACGCCGGGGACGCCGGCGTAGGTGGCCGGGAGCTTCTGCGCCGCGAACTCCAGGTCGGAGAGGATGGCCCGGTAGACCTCGACGGCCGGGGTCCGCGGCAGGGTGAGGTTCCCCACCTCGGAGACGGGCTCCAGCCGGAGCGGGACGTCCCCGAAGAGGCGGACCAGGTTGAAGTAGTGGATGGCGCGCAGGAAGCGGGCTTCGCCGACCACCCGGTCCCGGAGCGCCGCATCCATGCCGGCGATGTTCGGGACGTTGGCGATCACCAGGTTCGCGCTCCCGATCGCCGAGTAGGCGCAGAGCCAGGTGGTGGCCAGGTACGGGTGCTCCGTGGTGATGTTGAGGGCGTCGATCCCGCCCCGGTCGTGCGTGGCGCCGTACCGGGAGGTGACCGCCTCCCCCGGGTACTCCACCAGCATGATGAAGTTGCGGCCGTAGTAGTCGTCGCTCCCGCAGTTCAGCGGGGAGACGAAGCCGGCGTACACGCCGTTGACGGCCGCGATGGCGTCATCCGCGTTCCGGAAGAAGTTCTCGGGCCCGATGAAGTCCTGGGGGACCTCGGTGAGCCAGTCGCTGTCGTCGCACGCCGGGAGCGCCACGACCAGGAAGGCCAGGGCGGCGGCTACGTGTCGCTTGATCATTCTCTACACTCCTCAGTAGCCGACGTTGAAGCCGACCGTCACGGTCCGGGCGAGGGGATACGCCCCCACGTCCACGCCGCGGTTGACGTTGCCGACGCCCATGCTGCTCACGTCCGGGTTGTAGCCGCTGTACCGGGTCCAGGTGTACAGGTTGCTCCCCGTCAGGTACACCCGCGCGTCGCGGAAGCCGCGCCGCCCCACCCACCGGCTGGGGAGGTTGTACGCCAGGGAGAGGTTGCTCAGCCGCAGGTACGATCCGTCCTCCAGCATGGTGTCCACGTAGTTGGACCCGATGGACTGCGAGGCCACCCCGATCCGGGGGTACTTGGCGTCCGGGTTCTCCGGGGTCCAGCGGTCGTAGAACCGGTCCCGGGTGATGTTGGTGGACGGAGCACCGCTCTCGACCCGGATCAGGTTCAGGTTCAGCACGTCCGCCCCGAACGACCCGCTCAGCAGCGAGGTGAGCTCGAAGCCGCGCCAGGCGAAGGTGCTGCTCCACCCGAGGTTGTAGTCGGGGTTGGGATCGCCGATCACCGTGAGGTCCAGCTCGTTGATCACCCCGTCCGGCTTGCCGTCCGGGCCGCTCAGGTCCAGGACCCGGGCCTCCCCGGCCTGGAAGCGGCGGTTGGGGAGGGTGGCCGGGTAGCGGGCGGCCTCGATCGAGTCGCGGAACAGACCCTGGGTCTTGTAGCCGTAGAAGACGCCGATCGGGTGGCCGACGCGGACGTGGGTGCCCGGGAAGTTGAAGTTGGCGCTGATCCCCCGCACCCGCAGCACGTCCAGCCCCCCCAGGTCCAGCACCACGTTCCGGTTGCGGGAGTACTGGAAGTTGTTGCTCCAGCGCGGCGAGCCCTGGCCGTCGCCCCGCAGCGCGTTCACCCCCAGGCTCAGCTCGATCCCGCGGTTGCGGACCGCGCCGGCGTTCTGGAAGGCGTTCCGGAAGCCGGTCTCGTACGGAAGCTCGATCTGCATGAGCAGGTCTTCCGTGCGCCGGTTGTAGTAGTCCGCGGTCAGCGTGACGAGCTGGTCCAGCAGCCCGATGTCCACCCCGGCGTCGAACTGGTAGGTGGTCTCCCACCCGAGCTCCTCGTTCGCCAGGCGGGTCTGCCGGTAGCCGGGGACGATGGTCCCGCCGAACGAGGCCTGCCGGCCGCCCAGCGTCGCCAGGGACTGGTACGGGCTGATCGCCGCGTTCCCGGTGAGGCCGTAGGAGGCACGGAGCTTCAGGTCGCTGATCGCCACCACGTCCCGCAGGAACGGCTCGTCCGAGGCCCGCCAGGCGATGGCGCCGGAGGGGAAGAAGCCCCACTTGCGGTCGGGCCCGAAGCGGGAGGAGCCGTCGCGGCGGCCGGTGAGCGTGAAGAGGTACCGGCCCAGGAGGTTGTAGTTCACCCGCCCCAGGTAGGAGGCCATGGTGGTGCGCGACGAGCCGGAGCCGACGACCGGGCCGCCCGACCGGTTCCCCGAGCCGATGTCCTCGAAGTCCAGGATGTCGCTCAGGAAGTTCTCGTTGAGCATGCTGGTGCTGGTGTTGTCCTGCCGCTGCCGGGTGTACCCGACGACGGCGTTCACCGAGTGCAGCTCGCCGAAGGTCCGGTCGAAGGAGAGCGTGTTCTCGTTCAGGAAGGAGGTGGACTCGTTCCGCCCCCGGATCGCCTGTCCACCCACCTGCTCACCCCGGAGCGTCTCGCGCGGCCAGTAGGTGTCGCGCTTCCGGTGGGTGAGGTTGGCGCCCAGGCTGGTGCGGAACTTCAGCCCCTCGGCGAGGTCGAGCTCGGCGAAGGTGTTGGTGAGGATCCGGGTGTCGCCGAGCTGGTCGTCCATGTTCTCCAGGACGGCCACCGGGTTCATGATGTCCTGCACGGTGAGCGCCGCCGGAGCGTCCTCCAGCATGTTGCTGTAGCTCCCGTCCTCACGCCGCACCGGGAGGGTGGGGATGGACTGGAGCGCCGCCGCCACCGAAGACATGTCGTTGCCCCCCAGGGCGCCGTCCGTGGGGGCGAAGTTGGTGGCCACGCGGGACCCGGTCAGGGTGGTCCCCAGCCGCAGCCGGCCACGGATGTCCTGGTTCAGGTTGAGGCGAATGGACAGCCGCTGGAAGTCGGAGCCCATCACCACCCCCTCCTGGTCGAAGTACCCGCCGGAGAAGGCGTACCGGGTGGCGTTGTCTCCGGTGGTCCCGCCGCTCACCGAGAGCTGGTAGCTCTGCACCGGGGCGTTGCGGAAGATCAGGTCCTGCCAGTCGGTGCTCTCCACCGCGCTCGGGTTAGCGTAGATGGGCTCCAGGTTCTGGCTGGCGGCCCAGTCGTTGGCAAACTGCGCGAACTCCGGCCCGTTGAGGAGGTCGTAGCGCTTGGTGACGCTCTGCACCCCGGTGAACGCCTCGAAGTTGAAGCGGGGGGCGCCGGCCTGCCCGCGCCGGGTGGTGATGAGCACCACCCCGTTGGCGGCCCGGGAGCCGTAGATGGCGGTGGCGGAGGCGTCCTTGAGGACCTCGATGGACTCGACGTCGCGCGGGTTCAGCGAGGCGAGCGGGTTGGTCGGCACCGTGATCCCCGCGGTGCGCCCGCCGCCGAGCCGGTTGTTGTCGGCCGCGTAATCGACCTCCACCGGGAAGCCGTCGATGACGTAGAGCGGCTCGTTGCTGACGCTCTCCGAGACCGAGGTCCCGCCCCGGATGCGGATGGAGATCCCGCCGCCCGGCGCACTGGACGCCGTGGACACCTGGACGCCCGGGGCCGTCCCCTCCAGCATCTGCTCGATGGAGGTGATCGGCTTGTTCTCGATGGCCTGGGTGTTCACCGAGGCCACCGCCCCGGTCAGGTCGCGGCGCCGCTGCGTCCCGTACCCCACCGCCACGATCCCCTCCAGCTGCAGCGCCTCGGCCTGCAGCGTGAAGTTGACCGTGGCCGCCGCCCCTGCCGTGACCGCCACGGGCAGCTCTACGCTCGCGTAGCCGATCAGGCTGGCGCGCACCCGATGCTGGCCGGCGGGGACGTTGGCGAGGGTGAACTGCCCATCGGCACCGGTCACCGTCCGCAGCTGCGTGCCGACCACCGTCACGGCGGCGCCGGCGAGCGGTCGCGCCGGCTCACCCCCGGTCACCGTCCCGGTGATACGGCCGCCGGCCTGCGCGAACGCCCCCGCGGGGAGGAGGGTGAAAGCGAGTAGGCAGAGGAGCGAGGTTGTCCATCTCATACTGGACTCTCCGGAAAGAAGTGACCCTGCGGTCAGGGGTGGGACGTTACAGCCGGACTGGCTGCCGACAGAGCGACGCAGCAGCTCCACATCCTCTGTCACGGAAACACGCGAGCGGCACGGGAGCGCACCATTTGCTACTCAAAAGAACAAAATCTGCCGGCGGACACCCGGTCCGGCGCCATGCGAGACTTGAAGGCCGACGGGGAAAGCACCCTCCGATCTGCTGGATCCGCCGAGGTTCCAGGGAGTTCATGGGGCCATCGGCCGGAGGGCCGGGGATGATTTTGTTCTCTCAAAGAACTAAGGCGGCCCGAATTTAGCGAACCCTCACCCGGAGTGCAATCCCCCGTATCACCGCCGGGGGTGCCAGCCGCCGAGCACCCGGTCGAGGGCGTAGCGCCTCGCCTCGGCCTCGCTCAGCAGGCGCCGCAACGGGTGGGACACCGCTCCGGGGCCGGTGCTCCCGTGCTCGAAGAAGCGCGCGTCCTCCGGCCGGTTTTCCACCCGGCGCCCCGCTGCGTCCGTGCTGTTCATGGGATCCCACCCGCGGGGGGCGATGTGGTCGTCCATCCAGGTGTGGAGGTACACGGCGCTCCCGATGGCGTGGGGGTTCCCAGAGGGGTGCCACGGCCTCCCCAGCGTGACGGACCCCGGCGCCAGGGAGGGGGATTCCTTGCGGAGCCGGCTGTCCACGAAGACGAAGCCGTACGGCTGGGAGATCGGGGTGCTGGGTGCGGTGATGTAGCCGTTGTTGGTGCGGCTCCCACGGTCGCGTGAGACGATATCCGAGTCGTCGAACACCGCGATCCCGGCGCCGAAGATGAAGTCCACGCTCCCCAGCACGGTGCAGCGGTGGAAGTAGCTCCGGCCGGCGTTGGGGAAGAGGGTGTCCTGGTGCCCGGAGACGACGCAGTCGCGGAAGACGGCCCGGTCGCTCCCCTCGTCCAGCATCACCGCCACCGCCTGCGCCCCGTTGATCCGGGTGGAGTCCGTCTCCGCCTTGGCCGCGTTCCCCGGATAGTCGAAGGCGTTCTCGACGGTCATGCTCTCCAGGCGGAAGTCCGGGGCGGCCACCCGCAGGGTGAAGCTCCCCCGGGTGCCGTACGTCCACCCGCCGGGGCTCCGCATCCCGGCCGCCACGTCGAAGGTCAGGACGGTGCCCTCGCGGCTCTCGCCGACCAGGTGGATGTGGGGCTTGTCCACGCTGAGCTTCTCGCGGTAGCGCCCGTTGCGGATGCGGATGACGTGGGACGCCGTGGCGTCGGACGGCGCGGCGGCCAGCGCGGCGCCGAGGGTGCGGTAGGTCGGGACGCCCTCCACCCGCGCGCCCTCCGGCCCGGTGTACCCCGCGTCCACCGCGGCGGCCACCGGCGCGCGCGTGGCCCGGACCGGGGCGCGCGCGTGCCGGCGCGCCCAGCCCTCGTACGTCCGGAGCGCCGCCGCCGGCTCGGGGGTGTACCAGGCGTAGCCGCGGCTCCGCTCCGGGTCCAGCTCCTCGAAGCGGTAGCGGATCACCCCGTCCCGGTTGCTGAACATCGGGCGGTTGGTGCCGATCTCGTAGAAGCGCGCCCAGAGGGGCCCCGCCCCGGGCCGCGGGGTGAGCCCCCCCCGGAAGGTGTACTCGTACCCCCACACCGCGGTGTCCCGGAACCACTGCACCGCCCCGCGCACAGCGGCCGCCACCCGCGGGTCGGGCGACTCCAGGCGCATCAGCAGCTCCAGGACGGCGGTGCTCTCGCGTCCGGTCAGCGAGGCGTGCTCGTAGCTGCGCGCCCGCACCGGCATCAGGGTGAGCGGGTCGTGCTGCTGTCCCCACGCCGTGCGCCGCCCGTCCACCACCACCTGGCTCGCCAGGATGCAGTCCACCCCGCGCCGCGCGGCGTCCGCGGCCCGGCGCCGCTCCGCCTCCGGGACGAACTCCACCTCGCCGCCGGCGACGTCGCGGAG
>DATAAL010000680.1:0-7614 GCA_036260145.1 Longimicrobiaceae bacterium
GCCACCCTCCCCCAAGGTTGGGGGAGGGACATGTCCACGGTAATGGCGCCCTCCAAGGCGTTGTGCACCCCTCTCCCCTGGTGGGAGAGGGGGCCGGGGGGTGAGGGGGACCGCGTGAGGGATGTGCGCCCGCAGGGGCGAGACCCGCGCCAGCGGGGGGCACGCCCGAAACATGCTGTTCAAGCAGTTCCAAAACGATCTCGAAGCCAAGACGATGCCGCTGGACCTGTCCCACCTGAACCCCGAGCAGCGAGAGGCCGCCGAGCACTTCGAGCGGCCTCTCCTCGTGCTGGCCGGCGCCGGCTCCGGGAAGACCCGGGTGCTGACTCACCGGATCGCCTACCTGATCGAGGAGATGGGCGTCGATCCGGCGAGCATCCTGGCGCTGACCTTCACCAACAAGGCGGCGGGGGAGATGCGCGACCGGGTGCGCGCCCTCCTTGGACGGGAGCCGAGCGGGATGTGGATCGGGACCTTCCACGCTATCGGCGCCCGGATCCTCCGCCGCCACGCCACCCGTCTGGGGTGGACCCCCAGCTTCCTGATCTACGACGCGGCGGACGCGGAGAGCCTGGTCCGCCGCATCGTCAAGGACGACCTGAACCTGGACCCCAAGCGATGGAACCCCCGGGCCGTCCACGGGGCGATCTCCGCCGCCAAGAACGAGCTCACCGGGGTGCAGGAGTACCAGGAGACGGCGCTCGACCCCTTCCAGCGCACGGTCGGCCAGGTGTACGAGCGCTACCAGCGGGCGCTCCGCGACGCCAACGCCTTCGACTTCGACGACCTGCTGGTGAAGCCGGTGGAGCTGCTGCGCGCCTTCCCGGACGTGCTCGGCCATTACCGCGACCGCTTCCAGTTCGTCCTGGTGGACGAGTACCAGGACACCAACCGCGCGCAGTACGTCTTCCTCCGCCTCCTGGCCGAGGAGCACGGGAACCTCTTCGTGGTGGGCGACGACGACCAGTCGATCTACGGCTGGCGGGGCGCGGACATCCGCAACATCCTGGACTTCGAGAAGGACTTCCCCGACGCGAAGACGATCCGCCTGGAGCAGAACTACCGCTCCTCGCGCACCATCCTGGACGCCGCCAACCGGGTGATCGCGGAGAACGTGCGCCGCAAGGGAAAGACGCTCCGCACCGAGAACCCCGAGGGGGAGCGTCTCACGCTGGTGGAGACGGCGGACGAGGCGGACGAGGCGGAGTGGATCGTGGCGGAGATGCAGGCGCGCATGGCGGACAACCCGGAGCTGGGTCCGCGCCACTTCGTGGTGCTGTACCGCACCAACGCGCAGTCCCGCCCACTGGAGGAGGCGCTGATCCGGGAGGGGATTCCCTACCGGGTGGTGGGGGGGACGCGCTTCTACGAGCGGCGCGAGGTCAAGGACGCCATGGCGTACCTGCGCCTGGTGGCGAACCCCGCGGCGGACGACGCCTTCCTGCGCATCGTCAACGTCCCCAGGCGCGGGGTGGGCGACACCTCGGTGGCGCGGCTGGCGGAGTGGGCCTCGGAGCAGCGCGTCACCCTGCTGCAGGCGGCGGCGCGGGCGGAGCAGGCTCCGGGGCTGCGGGGGGCGGCGGCCACCGCCCTGGCAGACCTGGCGGGGCTGATCCAGAAGCACGCGGCGATGGCGGAGCACGCGATCCCCCTGGACGAGCTGCTCCGGCAGCTCGTGGTGGAGGCGGGGCTGGTGCAGGCGCTCCGGGATGAGGGGTCGGACGGGGAGGAGCGGATCGCCAACCTGGACGAGCTGATCGCCGGCGCAGCGGAGCTGCAGGCGCGGGTGGACACGGGCGACCCGGATCTCCTGATCGAGCTGGAGGTGGACGAGGAGGCGACGCCCCCGCGGGCGCTGGACCTGTTCCTGAGCCACGTGGCGCTGGTGGCGGACATCGACCAGCACGACCCCACCGCGGACGCGGTGTCGCTGATGACGCTGCACAACGCCAAGGGGCTGGAGTTCCCCTTCGTCTTCGTGTCGGGGATGGAGGAGGGGCTGTTCCCCCTGTCACGGAGCTACGACGAGCCGGAGCAGCTGGAGGAGGAGCGGCGGCTCTTCTACGTGGGGATCACGCGCGCGGAGCGGAAGCTGTACCTGGCGTACGCGCGGCGCCGGAGGCGCGGGGCGGAGTGGCTGGATTCGGTCCCCTCCTCGTTCCTGGAGGCGATCCCTCCCGGACTGGTGGAGACGCGGAGGACGCCGCGGGTGATGGAGCGGCTGGCGCCGTACCGCCCCTGGCGCTCCCAGGGCGCGGGCGCCGGGATGCGCACGCGCCGCGACCGGCTGGGGTTCGGCGACTTCGGGGAGCTGGGCTTCGCTGCGTCGCGCACCGGCCCGAAGAAGGCCGCGGCGTCGGACGACGACAGCTACCAGGTGGACTACTCCGATTCGCAGGATGCGCCCCGGCTGGTGAAGGGGGCGCGGGTGCGGCACCCGCAGTTCGGCGCGGGGACGGTGGCGGAGCTCTCGGGGGTAGGGGCGGATGTGCGGGCCACCATCGACTTCGACTCGGTGGGGCGGAAGAAGGTGGTGCTCCGGTACGCCAACCTGGAGCCGGAGTGGGATTGATGCAGCCGGGAGGTAAGGGGAGTCGGGCGCGACTCCCTGTAACCTGCGGCAGGGGTGGATCGTCCATACGGATACAGCGTTTCCACCCCTGCCGGAGACCGCCGTGCGCAACGCTCTCCTCCTCGCCGCCGCACTCCTGCTCCCGGAGTGCCAGGACATCCCCGGTCCCGGCGCCTGCACGCTCATCGGCTGCGAGAGCGGACTCGCGGTCGAGCTGGTGGGCGCCCCCGCGGGCCCCTACCGCATCGAGGCGTACGTCCGGGAGGACGGGCCCCGCCAGGTCTTCGACTGCCCGGATCCAGCCCGCTGCCTCGGCGAGGCGTTCTTCGCGGGCTTCACACCCGAGGTGGTCACGATCCGGGTGACGACCGCCTCCGGGACGGTGACGAGGACCTTCCGCCCCGAGTACCGGAAGAGCCGCCCCAACGGACCGGACTGTCCACCGGAGTGCGTGCAGGCCCGGGTGCGGGTGGAGACCGCCGGCAGCCCCGCCCCCTCCCCGGCCGCCGCGCGTGGGAGCCCGTGAGCGCTCCGCGCGCTCCCGTGCCGCTGGCCGGCACCCTCTTCCTCGCGGCGTGCCGCGTCGGCGCCTCCATGGAGCCTGGCCCACCACGGCGCGGGTCCATCTCGCCCGCCTCGCTCCCGACACTGCTTCCCTCCTGGAGGTAGGCCGGGAGATCGCCCTGAGCGTCTCCCCTACGCGGAGCCTTACTGCCGTCGGGAGGTGGGTGACCCGGAGGGCGCCGGACGACCTCTCCTGGTCCGGGCGGCTCGTCCGCGTCCACCCCGGTTCCAACCTTTCGGGCAGCCCTGTTATCCAAGGAGTGTGACCCGGCGTCCCGCGCCTCCCGTTCCCGCTCCACCCGCCACCCGCAGGTGCCCATGTTCCCCTGGCGCACGTCCCCCACACTCCTCACCCTGCTCCTCGCGCTCGCCGCGCCTGCGGCCGCGCAGACCGGCGGGCACACCGCCGGCACCGCCCCGAGCGTCCGGGCGGTGGAGCGCACGTCGCCCATCGTGCTCGACGGGAAGCTGGACGATGCGGTGTGGCAGACCACGCCCCCGGCCACCGGCTTCGTGCAGTTCGACCCTCACGAGGGACAGCCGGCCACGCAGCGTACCGAGGTCCGCCTGGCCTACGACGCGGAGGCGCTGTACATCGGCGCGCGGATGTTCGACTCGCTGGGCGCTCGCGGGGTGACCACCCGGCTGGCCCGCCGCGACCAGGTCGCGGAGTCGGACTACATCGAGTTCGTCTTCGACACCTACCACGACCACACCGGTCGCACCGTCTTCAACGTCAACCCCTCGGGCGTGAAGTTCGACGCGGGACAGGCCTCGCCGAACGCCGACCCCTCGTGGGACCCGGTATGGGTCGCCGAAACGCGCATCGACTCGCTGGGGTGGACAGCGGAGCTGAAGATCCCCTTCAGCCAGCTCCGCTTTCCGCGCGACAGCGTGCAGACCTGGGGGATGCAGGTGTGGCGCTACGTGCAGCGGTTGAACGAGATGTCCATGTGGAGCCCCTGGGGGAAGCGCGAGAGTGGAGGACCGCAGCGCTTCGGCCACGTCGAGGGTCTGCGGGCGCCACGCAACCGCGGCCGCATGGAGCTGCTGCCGTACGTGCTGAGCCGCGCCCGCTACGTGACGCCTACGCAGCCCGGCAGCCCCTTCCAGAGCGACGAGCAGTACGACGCGCGGGTGGGCGGCGACCTCAAATACCAGCTCAGCTCCACGCTCACGCTGGATGCCACCATCAACCCCGACTTCGGGCAGGTGGAGGTGGATCCGGCGGTGGTCAATCTCTCCGCCTTCGAGACCTTCTTCGCGGAGAGGCGCCCCTTCTTCGTGGAAGGGAGCGGGCTGTTCGGCTTCGGCGGCTTCTCGTGCTTCAACTGCTCGAACGTCTCTTCCATGTCGCTCTTCTACTCGCGGCGCATCGGACGCTCGCCGCAGGGCTCCGTGGCGCGCCGTGACGCGGAGTTCGTCCACTCGCCGGAGAACAGCACCATTCTGGGTGCGGCGAAGGTGACGGGGCGGACACGCGATGGGATACAGATCGGGCTGCTCGACGCCGTGACCCGCTCCGAGCGTGCCCTGGTGCAGGATACGCTCGGCAACCGGCTCACGGAGGAGGTGGAGCCGGCGAGCAACTACTTCGTGGGGCGGGTGAGGCGGAACTTCCGGGGCGGAAACGCCACGGTGGGAGCCATCGCCACCTCCGTGATCCGGAGGTTCGACTCGGAGACGCTGGAGCAGCGCCTCCCCGGACATGCGGAGGCGGCGGGTGTGGACTGGGAAAGCTGGTGGCGGAACCGCACCTATCGCCTCATGGGAAACTTCGCCGTCTCCAGCGCCGCCGGCGACCCGCTCGCCATCCTGCGGCTGCAGCGCTCGTCGGCGCGCTACTTCCAGCGCCCCGACCGGGTGAGCGGCGGCAACGGTCTCTTCTCCGACGAGCTCGACGCCTCCGCCACCTCTCTGCGCGGCTACGGCGGCTACCTGCGGATGGCCAAGGACGCGGGCGAGTGGCAGTGGGAGAGCGCCGTCAACTACCGCAGCCCCGGCTTCGAGGTCAACGACGCCGCCTTCCTGCAGCGCGCCGACTACGTCTGGATGCTGGGCAACGTGATGCGCCGCTGGACAAGACCCACCCGCCACTACCGGGACTGGACCACCATCGTCGGCGGGCAGCAGGAGTACAACTACGACGGAGACCGCACCGCCGCGCAGCTCCATGCCTTCACCGGCGGGCTACTCCCGAACTACTGGAACCTCGCCTTCTACACGGAGCTGTACCCCGAGGTGAACGACGATCGCCTCACGCGCGGCGGACCGGTGGTGCGTCGGCCGGGGGGCTACCTGCTGCACAGCCGCGTGAGCACCGACGCGCGGAAGAAGCTGGTGTTCTCGATCCGCGGCAACTACTTCGGCTTCGCCGACGACGCGCGCTACTACTCGCTGGACACGAGCCTCCGCGTGAAGCCCGCGCCCAATGTCCAGTTCTCGATCGGGCCCTTCTACAGCTACGAGAGATCCACCGCGCAGTTCGTCGAAAGGCACGACGATCCCACCGCCACGCACTTCTTCGGGCAGCGGGCGACCTTCGCCGACATCGATCAGCACACCTTCTCGATGAACACGCGGCTGAACTGGACCTTCACGCCCACGCTGACCCTGGAGCTGTTCGCGCAGCCGTTCGCCTTCGCGGGCGACTACTCGCGGTTCAAGGAGTTCGCCGGGCCGCGGACCACGGAGAAGCGGGTGTACGGCGAGGACTTCGGCACGATCTGCTTCGACCGCGGGGCCGACCGCTACACGGCGGACCCCGACGGGAACTGCGCCACGGCCGCCGGACGCTCGGCCCGGGCGTTCTCCTTCGACAACCCGGACCTGAACGTGCGCTCGCTGCGCGGCAACGCGGTGCTGCGGTGGGAGTACCGCCCGGGATCCACGCTCTTCCTGGTCTGGCAGCAGCAGCGCGCGGGGAGCGAGCCCTTCGGCGACTTCGAGTTCTCGCGCGACGCCGACGCCATCTTCCGGCAGCGCCCGGACAACATCTTCGTCATCAAGGCGAGTTACTGGATCGGGCGGTAGGGGAGGCGGGTGGTCGGGTCAACGAAAAGGGGGGCGCCACCGGATCCGGTGGCGCCCCCGCTCTCTTCCGGCGCTCCACGCCTACTCCCCCCCGGCCGCCGAGGACGCGCGGTTCCGCCTCTCCCAGTACCCGAAGGGCACCTCCGGCATGGGGAAGAAGTCGTCCGCGAGCTGCCGGAGCACCATGGGCGCGTTCAGCTTCCCCTCGCGCAGCGCCATCCGCCGCACCTGCTTGGACAGGGTGAGGTTCCGTTCCCCGACCGGGTCCAGCCCCGCCGGGATCGCCGCGCCCCGCCGTGACAGGTAGTCCACCACGTAGTCGAAGGAGCGGACCACGTACGCCTCGATGGCGTCGTCGGAGAGCGTCCAGCGGGAGTTCTCGATCAGCGTCTCCATGATCGACTGCCAGCGGTCGTTGTCCTGGAAGCGGATCATCCCCCGGAAGATCCGCCGGTTGGTGCGGAAGGAGAAGAGGGTGGCCGAGAGCACCCGGTCGAAGAGCGCGTCCGCCGCCGAGTGGTCGTGGTCCATCACCACGTGCCGCGCCATGGCGGTGTAGCGCTCCCCGAGCTGCACGTCCATCCGGTGCTCCCAGTACGAGTGGCCGAGCCCCTTGGACGAGGAGGTGAGGAGGAGCTGCCGGGGGACGAAGGTGTTGTGGGCGACGGTGTCGGCGGCGAGGTGCGCCAGGTAACCAAGACTCATAGCGCACAGCCGCTCGGTGTCGGCGGTGGCGTAGATCTCCTCCCCCACGTGCCAGTGGTGGCAGTGCCTCCCCTCGGGGACGTACTTCTTCGCCAGCGAGATGTCCGCGGCCACCGAGCCGTAGAGGAAGTCGTACGGATACGCGGCCAGGAGGGACCGCATCGCGGGAGGGACCAGATGGAGGGCGTCCAGCACTCCCATCCCCAGGTACACGTGCGTGGCCGGACCCCACGCCCAGGCGGGGTCCGCCGAAAGGAGGAGCCCTGCGACGACGAGGAGGAGAGGAACCGCGAGCCTCACTGCCCTACATCCCGAGCTTCCGCCCCGCCTTGCGCGCCCCGCGGGTGACGCCCCTGACCCGCTCCTCCACCATCTCCTGGAGATCCTCGCGCGCATCGCTCAGGATCTTCGCGACCTCGTCGCGGAACTCGGACATCAGCTCCCGCCCCGCGGAGATCACCTCGCCGGTGAACGCAGAGGTGGCGTCCGCGCCCTCGCGCACCCCGGTCCGGACGTGGCCGTAGCTCCGTCCCATCCGCTTGCGGTACGGCTTGAGCTGTTTCAGGATCCGGTCCCGCGAGCCGGGGCGCTCCGACTGCAGGAGGAGCGTCGCCCCGATCCCGAGCGCGGTGCCGATGGCGAAGGCCGTCAGGAAGTCCACGGTGTCCTGGCGAGGCATTGAGGTTCTCCGATGTGGGTACGTTGATGCGGAGGGGCGCCGTTCGGCGCCTCACCCCCGG
>DATAAL010000681.1:0-14456 GCA_036260145.1 Longimicrobiaceae bacterium
GGGGCGAGGGCCGTCATCGCTGCCGTCCTACCCGTGCCGCCGCGGGTCACCCCGCCCCGGCCGACGCCCCCGCCGGCAGCTCTTCCACGCGGCGGAGCCGTTGCGTCAGGCGTGCGATCAGTGTCTGGATGAAGACCAGGGGAGCGCGCCGCACCGCCCCTCCGTCCCCATCCGAGTAGGTCCCGACCTCCTCCGGCGAGTAGGTGGCGGGGAACCCCTCCCGGGCCCACGCCTCCACCCCGTCCAGGGACAGATCGGGTTCCAGGTGAATCATCCGCTCCCCCTCCCGCTCCTCCATCCGGACCCCCCCGCCAAAGCGCTCGACGGATTCCCCCCGCAGCGCCTCCGCCGCCGCACGCCGGAGGACCAGGGAGACGCGCACCTCCGAGTCCGGGGCATCCCACTCGGGGATGTGATAATGTACCACCAAGTCCGCACGCTCCGCCTGCGGGAGGACGAACTCCTTGGAGTCCAGGAGGTGGTGGGCAATGTGCTTCAGCACCTCCGTCTCCGAGTACCCCCGGACCCGCACGTCGCGGCGCAGCTTCCAGCGGAAGAGGAGCTCGGGCTCGGGGTTCAGGAAGACCGCCAGATCGTACGCCGTGCTCAGCTCCTCCGTGGGGAAGCCCAGGAGCCCGCGCGCGATCACCACCTCGCGCGGCTCCAGGATGCGCACCGGTCCGAAGCTCCCGTCCGAATGATCGTAGCTCCGGTTGCGGATGGGGCGCCCCCGGCGCAGGAGGTGGAGGTGCTCCTGCATCAGAGGGAGGTTGTGCACCCGCGGGTTGAGCGCGGTCAATTCCCGCTCCGCGCGCTCTGCCCGGGTGTAGCGGTGGTAGTTGTCCAGCTCCAGGGTGGCGACCTTCTCGGGGCCGATCAGTGCCCGCACCCCCCGGGCGACGGTGCTCTTCCCGCTCCCGGAGTCCCCGACGATCCCGAGCACGAAGGGGAGCGGGCGCGGCCCGGGGCTACCGTCGGTGGCGCTCATCACGTCGGGCGGCGGACCGCCTTCCGGGTCTCATGGCCATGCGGCCTCCTGCGCTGTGGGTGGACCGGCCTCCCAAAGTAGTACCCGGGGGTGCCGCGCGAAAGCGGATCATGACGAGATGTTTACCGGGCCGGGGGAGAGGAGAGATTGTCCTACTTGCACTCTAGCCAGTTGGTTCCCACCCCGGTCTCCACCAGCAGCGGAACCCTGAGCGGGATCGCGCCCTCCATCCGCTCCTTCACCATCGCGCGGAGGCGGTCCACCTCGTCGCGGGGCGTCTCGAACAGGAGCTCGTCGTGCACCTGGAGGAGCATCTTCGTCCGCCAGCTGTTGTCCTGCAGCTCCTTGTGGATCTCGATCATCGCGATCTTGATGATGTCCGCCGAGGAGCCCTGGATGGGGGCGTTGGTGGCCGCGCGCTCCCCGAAAGCCCGCACGTTCCAGTTTTTGGAGGTGATCTCGGGGATGTAGCGGCGCCGGCCGGTGATCGTCTCCACGTAGCCCTGCTCCCGCGCCAGCTCGATCTGCCTGTCCAGGTAGGCGCGGACCCCCGGGAATCGCTCGAAGTAGCGGTCGATGAACTCCTTGGCCTCCGCGTTGGAGATCCCCAGGCGGTTCGCCAGGGAGAAGGCGCCGATCCCGTAGATGATCGCGAAGTTCACCGTCTTGGCGCGGCCGCGCATGTCCCGGGTGACCTGCTCCGGGGGCATCCCGAAGATCAGCGCCGCCGTCTGGCGGTGGATGTCCTCCCCCCGGCCGAACGCGTCCACGAAGGCCGGGTCCTCCGAGTAGTGCGCCAGGATGCGCAGCTCGATCTGCGAGTAGTCCGCCGACAGGAAGACGTGCCCCTCCGCCGGGATGAAGCCGCGGCGGATCTCCGCCCCCATCTCCGTGCGGATGGGGATGTTCTGCAGGTTGGGGTCGGTGGACGAGAGCCGCCCCGTGGCTGCGATTGTCTGGTTGAAGGAGGTGTGGATGCGCCCCGTCTCCGGGTTCACCATCTTCGGCAGGGCGTCCACGTAAGTGGAGAGCAGCTTGTCGATCTGCCGGTACTCCATCAGCAGCGCGGGGAGGCGGTGCCCCTGCTCGGCCAGCGCCTGCAGCACCTCCACATCGGTGGAGGCCCCGGTCTTGGTGCGCTTCATCACCGGGAGCTTCAGCCGGTCGAAGAGGATCTCCCGCAGCTGAGGGTTGGAGTTGATGTTGAACTCCTCCCCCGCCTCCGCGTGGATCTGCGCGCGCACGGCCTCCAGCTGGCCGAGCAGGCGATGGTGGAGCTCGTGGAAGGACGGCTCGTCGATCCGGATCCCGTTCCACTCCATCTCCGCCAGCACCGCCACCAGCGGCATCTCGATGCGGCGGAACAGGTCGTCCAGTGCCAGCTTCTCCAGCTCCGGCGCGAACAGCTCCGCCAGGCGAAGGGCGATGTCCGCGTCCTCGCAGGCGTAGTCGCGCGCCCGCTCCAGTGGCACCTCGGCGAAGGAGATCTGGTGCTTCCCCTTCCCCGTCACCTCCTCGTAGGTGATGGTGCGGTGGTCCAGGTACTGGAGGGCCAGGGCGTCCAGCCCGTGCTCCCGCCGCCCCGGATCCAGGAGGTAGCTGGCGATCATGGTGTCGAAGGCCGTCCCCGCGAAACCCACCCCCGCGCGCCGGAAGATGAGCTGGTCGTACTTCAGGTTCTGCCCCACCTTCTCGAACCAGGGCCACTCCAGCACCTCCACCAGCGGTGCCATCTCGTCTGAGAGGAGCGGTGGGAGATTGACCACTTCCCGGGCCGCCTCCGACTCCTCCGCCTTCCCGTTGCCCTCCTCCTCCCCGAGCAGCTCCCCCTGCCCCCCACCCGGGGCGCGGTGCCCGAAGGGGAGGTAGTACCCCTCTCCCGGCGCGAGCGCGATGGAGATCCCCACCAGGTCGGCGCGCATGGGGTCGAGGCTGGTGGTCTCGGTGTCCACCGAGAGCCGGCCCTGCTCCCGGATCCGCTCCGCCAGGGCGCGCACCTCGTCCACCGACTGCACCAGCCGGTAGTCGGTGGCCATCTGCGCACGGGCCTCCTGGGCGGGGGCGGCGTAGTCCCGCACCAGGGAGTGGAACTCCAGCTCCAGCAGCAGCTCCTTGAGCCGCGTCCGGTCCGGCTCCTTGCGGCGCAGCGCCTCCAGATCCAGGGGGATGGCGAGGTCGGTGCGGATGGTGGCCAGCCGCTTGGAGAGGAGGGCGTCGTCGCGGTGCGCCTCCAGCGCCTTCCGCGCCCGCTTGGCGGTGATCTCCGGGGTGTGCGCCAGGATCTCCTCGATGGGGCCGAACTGCTCGATGAGCTGGATGGCCGTTTTAGGACCGATCCCCCGCACCCCGGGGATGTTGTCGGAGGTGTCGCCGATCAGCCCCAGGTAGTCGGTCACGTACTGCGGGGCCACCCCCAGGCGTTCGTGGGCGTTGCGGAGGTCCACCCACTCCTCCTCCACCGCCGTGGGACCACCCCGCCCGGGGTTCAGGAGGCAGACGTGCTCGCGGAGGAGCTGGTAGAAGTCCTTGTCCCCCGAGACGATCACCGCCTCCAGCCCCGCCTCCGCGGCCTCGTGCGAGAGGGTTCCGATCACGTCGTCCGCCTCGTACCCGGGGAGCTCCAGCACCGGGATCCGGAACGCCTCCACGAGCTGCCGCACACGCGGGATGGAGGACTCCAGCTCCGTGGGCATCTTCTCGCGGGTGGCCTTGTACGCCGGGAAGATCTCGTGGCGCTCCGACAGCCCGGCATCGAACACGAAGCCCAGGTAGTCGGGCTCGTGCTGCTCGATGACCTTGAGGAGGAACTTGGTCACCCCCCAGGCGGCGGAGGTATTCTCCCCGCGGGAGGAGACTAGCGGGCGCGAGATCATCGCGAAGAAGGCGCGGTAGATCAGCGCGTAGCCGTCGATCAGGTACAGCCGGGGGCGGGTCTTCTCAGGCTTGTCCACGAGGCTCGGCGGTCGTCGGACACCGGGTTGCACAGGGTCCGCGCAATCTACGGGGGGGCGTAGCGCCGCGCAAAAGAAGGGGAGGGCGCGCTCCGCCTCGAACAAGACCCTCGCTCTCCGGGCCGCCGGCACGTACATTTTCCCGAAAGGATCCGCCTCTCTCCCGGAGCCCCGTCGGCAGCGCGAGCGGACGGGTACCCCACTCCATGCGGACCCCTCGACAGCTCCTCGTCCCGTTCCACTCCTCAGCCGGAGGCATTGCCATGACCCGATTCTCCTATGTGCCCCACGGTCCCTTTCCCGGCGCGCCTCCCCGGAATCAGGCGCTTCGCCCTGGTCCGGTCCTCTTTCTCCTCGCCGCCCTTCTCTGCTTCGCCGTCCCATTGCGCGCGCAGGAGCGCGGCACCGTCACCGGGACCGTCACCAACGTGGAGGGCGGAACCCCGGTCGCGAACGTCGTCGTCCGCGTCTCGGGCGCGCAGCAGTCCTCCGCCACCGGCGAGAACGGCGGCTACACGCTGAGGCTGGCTCCCGGGACCTACGAGCTGGTGGCGAGCCGGCTCGGCGAGGTGCTCGGCCGCGCCCAGGTGACCGTGGCGGCGGGGCAGACGGTGACCCGGGACTTCCAGGTCCGTCCCGGCGAGGGGCTCGCCATCGACGCGCTGGTGGTGGTGGGGTCCCGCCGCCCCGACCGCTCGGTGCTGAGCGCTCCCGTCCCGGTGGACGTGGTCACCTCGGAGGAGATCCAGCAGACCGGGCTCACCGAGACGGCGCAGATCATCCAGCGCCTCGCTCCCTCCGTGAACTTCCCCCGCGCCACCATCGCCGACGGGACCGACCACGTCCGCCCGGCCACGCTGCGCGGGCTGGCCCCGGACCAGGTCCTGGTGCTCCTCAACGGGAAGCGGCGCCACAACAGCGCCCTGGTCAACGTCAACGGCACCATCGGGCGGGGCTCCACCGCAGTGGACCTGAACGCCATCCCGCCCAGCGCCATCGAGCGGATCGAGATCCTGCGCGAGGGCGCCGCGGCGCAGTACGGCTCGGACGCCATCGCCGGAGTGATCAACATCGTCCTCCGGTCCGGCGGCGGCGCCCGCCTTGCTTCCACCGTCGGCCAGACCGCGGAGGGCGATGGTGAGGTGGTGCAGGTGGGCGCCGGGTGGGGCCGGGACATCGGCGAGCAGGGATACCTCAACGTCACCGGCGACTTCCGGGACCGCGGCTTCACCAACCGGTCGTACCCGGACACCCGGCCGCAGTACCTCACCGGCGACCCGCGCAACAACGACCCCAACCTCACCAACCGGATCAACCACCGGCAGGGCGACGCGGCCACCACGGACGCGGGGATGTTCCTGAACGCCGGGCTCCCCCTGGGCGGGGTCCAGGCGTACGGCTTCGGCGGAGTGACGCGCCGCGAGGGCGAGGCCGCCGGCTTCTTCCGCCGCGCGCTCGACGACCGGACGGTGCGGGCGCTCCACCCCAACGGCTTCCTCCCGCTGATCGTCACGGACATCTGGGACGGCTCGGGTGCAGGCGGGGTGAGGGGAACCTTCGCCGGGTGGTCGTGGGACCTCAGCTCGGTGTACGGCCGCAACACCTTCGAGTTCGACGTCCACAACAGCAACAACGTGACGCTGGGCGCCGCCAGCCCCACGGAGTTCTACGCGGGGACGCTCGGCTTCAGCCAGAGCACCAGCAACCTGGACCTGGTGCGGCAGTTCGCGATCGGCCTGGCATCCCCGCTGAACGTGGCGGCCGGCGCGGAGCTCCGCCGGGAGGCCTACTGGATCGACGAGGGCGAGCCGGACTCGTACCGTGACGGCGGGGTCCGCATCCTGGACGGCCCCAACGCCGGCCGGCAGGGGCAGATCGGGGCCCAGGTCTTCCCGGGCTTCCGCCCCACCGACGCGCGCGACGAGTCGCGCCGCAGCGTGGCCGGGTACCTGGACCTGGAGGCGAACCTCACCCCCGGCCTGCTGGTCACCCTGGCGGGACGGGTGGAGGACTACAGCGACTTCGGCTCCACCAGCGACGGGCGCGTCGCGGCCCGCTTCGAGCCGGTCCCCTGGCTGGCGTTCCGCGGGTCGGCGGGGACGGGCTTCCGCGCCCCCTCGCTGGCGCAGTCGCACTTCTCCTCCACGGCCACCAACTTCATCGTGGTGGGCGGAGTCAACACCCCCTTCGAGGTCCGCACCCTCCCGGTGGCGAGCGCCGAGGCCAAGGTGCTGGGCGCGCAGCCCCTGAAGCCGGAGGAGTCGGTGAACCTGAGCGCGGGGGTCACCTTCAACCCGATCCCCGCCCTGGCCGCAACGGTCGACTTCTACCAGATCGACGTGGACGACCGGATCGTGCTCTCGGGGAACTTCCTGGTGAGCAATCCGCAGATCCGGGCCCTGTTCGAGAGCGCAGGACTGCGTGGGGTAGGCGGGGGACGCTTCTTCACCAACGCTATCGACACCCGCACCCGGGGAGTGGACGTGGTGGTGAACTATGGGGTGCGGCTGGGAGAGAGCAGCCGGCTGCGCCTCACCGGGAGCTACAACCACAACGAGACCGAGATCACCGACATCGCTCCGACCCCGCCTCAGCTCGCCGGCCTCCAGGAGACGCTCTTCGACCGGGTGGAGCGGGCGCGGATCGAGGTGGGGCAGCCCCGCGACAACCTGGGGCTGACGCTGAACTACTCCCTCGGTGGCCTGGGTGTGAACCTGCACAACCAGCGCTTCGGCGAGGTGACGCAGTTCGCGCTCGCCGCGGACGGCTCGCAGGACCAGACCTTCGGTGCCAAGTGGATCACCGACCTGGAGCTCTCCTACCGTCTCCGGAACGGGATCTCGCTGGCGCTGGGGGGGAACAACATCTTCGACGTCTACCCGGACGAGTGGAAGGACTTCGACGCCAGGGGCCCCCTGAGCAACGTGGGGATCTTCCGCTACAGCGGGATCTCGCCCTTCGGCTTCAACGGCGCCTTCTACTACGCGAGGGTCTCGCTGGAGATGTAGCCCGGAGGGGAGGTGGAAGGTAGGATAGCCTGGCACGAAGGAGCCCCACCCCCGCGCGGGGGCGGGGCTCCCCCGGTCCACCACGACAGGATGTACCTCACCGCCCCGGGTCCGACCGCACGAACAGCACCCCTCCGAGCGTAAGCATCGCCCCCACCAGCGCCAGCACACCCGGCCTCTCCCCCAGCCACAGAGCACCGAAGGCCATAGCCACCACCGGGGTGAGGTTGGAGAAGATGGAGGTGCGGGTGTTCCCGATCCGCTCCACCCCCCGGTACCAGATCAGGTACGCCAGCCCGATGGACAGGATCGCCGAGAAGAGGAGCCCGCCCCACGCCTCGGCCCCCACCGCACCCCAGTCCTGCGCCGCTACCGAGGGGACGCCCAGGAGCACCAGCCCGACCGACCCTACCCAGAGCGTCCACGCCGTGGTCCGCACCGAGCCGTACTTCTGCACCACCGGGCGCGCCCCCACCGTGTAGAGCGCCCAGGCCAGCGAGGCGCCCAGCAGGATCAGGTTGCCCGCCAGCACCCTTCCGCTCGCCTCGAAGGTGGTCGCGCTCCCCGTGACCAGGGCGATCCCCCCCACCGCGAGCACCGCCCCGCCCCAGGTACGCCCCCCCGGCCGCTCGTGCCCCATGACCGCCGACAGGAAGGCGGTGAACACCGGGGTCAGCGCCAGCATCAGCGAGGCGTGCCCGGCGAGGGTGCGGTCCAGCCCCAGGATGAAGGCCATCTGGTACACCACGTTCCCCAGCACCCCCAGCACCAGGATGCGGGGGAGGTCGCGGCGCTCCGGCAGGGCGAGCGGCCCCTGCGCCCTCAGCACCACGTAAACGAAGGCGGAAGCAATGGGGTAGCGCAGGGCGTTGAAGGCCAGTGGATCGAAGGTCTCCAGCGCCCGCTTCACCACCGCGAAGTTCACCCCCCACACGAACACCATCACCGAGAGTGCAGTCTCCGTCCATCCCCAGGGAGGGACCGGCCCCGTGGCCTCCGCGCCCAGCGTCCCGTCGTCTACCGAATCTTCCGTCCGCGTCATTTCCACGTTGAGATCGGGAACTACTGAACTGCCGGCCCGGGCGTGTCCCCCGCGGGCGCGGGGGCCGGGCTGGCGCGCAGCAACGCACGATACCACCGTGCGTAACTGCAGCGACCCCAAAGCGAGCCGGGTGAGGGCCGCCCGGAAGATCGACCGGAGCGCCATGGATGGCAACCACCCGGCGGGCCGGAGAAACGACTTCCTTGCGCCCTCTTCGATTCTTTCATAATATGTCGGAACTTATGCGGTCACTCTCGGCCGCTTCAGTCACCTCTGTGCGAAGGGATAACATGAGGAACACCAGATCGGTTCCTGCCGCGGTGCTCGCCCTGCTGGTCACGGCAGCCTGCGAATCGTCCGACGTGCCGGTCGCGCCGGAGCCCGGCGACGCGCTGGCGAGCCGGGAGGCGTCGCAGGCCCCCTTCCATACCCCCGACGACGAGTTCGCGCGCGTGTCGCGGGCGGAGGTCCCGGGGTTCGCCGGCTTCTACCTCCAGAACGACGGGACTCCCGTGGTGCGCCTGGTTGACCAGAGCCAGCGCGGCGCGGCGCAGCGGTACCTGGCGCAGCACTTCGCGCTGGCGCGGCGCGGGCGGCACGCCGGGGCGCCGACGCAGCCGGTGTTCCTGGGCGCGGCGTACGACTTTGCGCAGCTCAAGGCGTGGTCCGAGGCGCTTCACCCGCTGCTGTCGCGTGACGGCGTGTACCTGATCGACGTGGACGAGGTGGGGAATCGCGTGCTGCTGGGGGTAGCGGGCGCCACGGCGACCTCCGCGGTGCGCGCGGAGGCCGCGCGGCTGGGGATCCCGGCGGCCGCGGTCCACGTGCAGACGCAGCCCCGCCCCGAGCCGCGCGCCACAGTGCGTGACCGGTTCACCACCACCGTGGGCGGGATCCAGATCGCGTTCAGCCAGTACCTGTGCACCCTGGGTTTCAACGCGAAGCGCGTCTCGACGGGGGCGAACATCTACGTCACCAACTCCCACTGCACCGGGACCCAGAACGCCTACGACGGAATCGCCATCTACCAGAACACCGTCGCGTCCGGCAACCAGATCGGCAATGAGGTCGCCGACCGTGGGCTGTACGCCTGCGCAGGCACCGGCACCTCGTGCCGCCGGGCCGACGCCGCCTACATCAGCAACAACGGGACGCGCACCGTCGGGCAGGGCGGCATCGCCCGCACCGCGTGGGCCACAGGCGGCCCGGGCGGGCTGACCGTCACCGGCGAGTACGACATCGTGGGCCGGTACACGGGGACGCTGCCGGTGGGCACCTACCTGGACAAGACCGGACGCACCAGCGGCTCCACCTATGGCCAGGTCACCAACTCGTGCGTGACCATCGGCAGCCTGCGCTGCCAGGACATCTCCAAGGTCTGGTCGGAGGGCGGCGACAGCGGCTCGCCCGTCTTCGTCTACCTGGGGGGGAGCGGCTCGGCCGAGAACGACATCCAGCTCCACGGAGTGATGTGGGGCGGCCCGGGGACCGACTACACCACCACCTACTCCAGCCGTCTCTCGGGGATCGAGCAGGACCTGGGGACGCTGAGCACCCTCTGCCGCCCAGGTTACGGTTGCTGAGCCGCCGGGGACGGACGGTGCTGTCGCTCGCCGGGGTGGCGCTCTGCGCGGCCATGGCCGCGTGCGCCGGCCGGGGGGCGCAGGGCGCACCGGAGGGGGACTGGGACCTGGCGGGGGTGATCGCCGCCGTGGAGCCCGGCCCCACGGCCACCCGGGTGAGCGTGGACGCCCACTCCGGGGAGGGAGCGCCGGGTCGCGTGGTCCTGCTCGTCTCGCCGGACACCGAGGTGGAGATCCGGCGCACGGACGGCACGGACGTGCGGGGAAGCGCCGCGGACCTGCGGACCGGCGCGCGGATCCAGGCCCGGCACGACGGCGCGGAGATGCGCTCGCTCCCGCCGCAGTACCGGGCGACACACGTCCGGGTGCTCGCCGCTCCCTGAGGCGGGTGCGCGAGGAACGAAGCAGCCCGTCCCGGCGATCGCCGGGACGGGCTGCTTCGTCAGGGGCAGGCGCCTACGACGCTCTCCCGTCTCTCCCCACCGGTGACTCGTCGTAGTGCTCCAGTAGATCGGCCGGATCGTCGTAGACGGCTACCGCGCCGTCCAGGTCCTCGTCTCCCCACCCGCCGCAGCGCAGTGCCACGATGGGCACCCCCGCGCGGCGGGCCGCCTCCACGTCGTAGGGGGTGTCGCCCAGCATCACCGTCTGCTCCGGGGGAAAGCCGGCGTCCTCCAGCGCGGCGTGAACGATATCCGGGTCTGGCTTGGACTCCTCCACCTCGTCGGCGGAGGCGGCCTCCTGGATCAGATCCGTCACCCCGGCGCGCTCCAGCAGCCCCTTCACATCCGCCTCGCCGGCCGAGGTGGCCACCACCAGCTTGATCCCGTCGTCCCGCAGGCGGTGCAGGAGCGCGCGGGCGCCGCGGGTGGGCTCCAGCTTCGGGAGGTAGCGCTCGCGGAAGATCTCCCCCTTGCGTGCGTCCAGCTTCTCCCCCCCCTCGCTCTCCTTTTCGAAGCCCCACACCTCGGGGATCAGCTTGTCCCCGCCCATCCCGATCCGCCGCCACACCTCCCGGAACGGCGGCACCTCCATCCCCAGCTCCTCTGCCGCGTCCAGAAACGCCCGCGCGTGCGCGTCGTTGCTGTCCACCAGCGTCCCGTCGATGTCCAGGATCACCGCGCGGATGCGGCTCATTGCAGCCCTCCCCCTTCCGACGGCATCAGCGGGTGCAGGGCCGGGCCGTTGAGCACCTCGCCCGTGGGCGTGAAGCGGGAGCCGTGGCAGGGACAGTCCCAGCTCCGCTCCTCGCTGTTCCAGCTCACGATGCACCCCAGGTGCGTGCAGACCGCCGAGAGCTCGTGCAGCGTCCCCTCCTCGTCGCGGTACGCCGCGATCTTCTTCCTCCCCCGCTGCACCACGGCCCCCGTCCCGGGCGCGATGGCGTCCACCGAGGGGACGTCCCCACCGCGGAGCCACTCCGTGTAACGGACGGCCACGTCCAGGTTCTCGTGCAGGAACTCCATCGCCGACTCGCGGGAGAGCGTCTTCCGGGCGGGGTCGTACACCCTCACCCACGCGTTCGGCCTGCCCAGGATCAGGTCGGTGATCAGCACCCCGGCGATGGTGCCGTGCGTCATCCCCTGCCCCGAGTCACCGGTGGCGAGGTACACGTTCTCCATCCTCGCGCCGGGGTCGCGGCCGATGAACGCCACGTAGTCCACGGGCTCCAGCACCTGCCCGGACCAGCGCAGCTCCACCGAGGTGATGGGGAAGCGCTCCCGCGTCCACGCCTCCAGCCGGGTGAAGCGCAGCTCCGCGTCGTCGTGGTGCCCCGTCTTGTGGTCCTCGCCCCCCACGATAAGCATCTCGTGCTCGGGGTCACCGTCCACGGGCGCTACGCGGACGTAGTGGTACGGGTCCAGGGTATCCCAGTACAGCGCATGCGGGACGGAGCCCCGCGGCACCCGCGCCCCGATCACGAAGGTGCGGTAGGGAGCCTGCTTGGTGTGGATGGTGAAGCGGTCGCTGATGGGCGAGTTGGTGGCCACCACCACCGCCCCCGCCCTTACCATGAACCCCTCGCCCCGGGCCGTCGGCGTGCTCCCCCCGCGCACCTCCAGCACGTGGTTCCCGGTGAAGATCTGTCCCCCGTTGCGCTCGATGGCCCCGATCAGCCCCTCCAGGTACTTGAGGGGATGGAACTGCCCCTGGCGGGGGAAGCGGAGCGCCGGCCCGCGGTAGAAATCGAGCCCCGGGACCCCCTCCACGATCTCCGCGTCGTGGTGCCCCGCCCGCCGCGCCGCCTCCAGCTCCCGCTCCAGGAAGTCGCGCGTCTGGTCCGGGGAGAGGAACCAGTACCCGTCCACGCGCTCGTAGTCGCAGTCGATCCCTTCCGCCGAGGCGATCTCCCCGATCCTCTCGATAGCCGTCTGGTGGCTGTCGTGCACCAGCCGGGCACCCTCCTCACCGTGGATCCGCTCGATGACCTGGAAGTAGTCGTCGAAGGCGCTGACCAGGTGGGCCGTGGTCTGCCCCGTCTCCCCGCCGCCCACGCCGTTGTCGTCCAGCACCACCACGCGCCTCCCCTCCCGGGAGAGCAGGTAGGCAGTGGTCATCCCGGCCAGTCCGGCTCCCACCACGCACACGTCCGCCTCCGTCTCCCCCTGCAGCGGCGGGAGCTCGCGCTGCGGGTGGGTGGTCTCCCACACCGAGACGGACCGTTCCGACGATTGCATCATTGCGCTCCTCCGTTCCCTGGGACTCGACGACCGCACGGCGAGGCGGAGGGTACTGCAATGTTGGTTCCCGGCGTGCTTATGGTTGGTTTGAGGAGGCAGCCTGCACACCAGCGCCATCCAACAAGAACCCCTCGCCTGGTTCTCCAGGCGAGGGGTAGTACATCACGGAGACAGGAAGCTCAGCTCCGCACGATCCTCACCCCGCCGGAGCCGGTGTCGATCTCCACCCGGGCGCGACCGTCTCCGATGCGTCCGCGATATTGGGAGCGGCTGGCGCGCACCGCCTGCGCGGGCACCTCCACCCGGATCCCCCCGCTCCCGGTCTCGATATCCAGCTCCGCCCCGAACGAAGAGGGCACCGCCAGCCGCACTCCCCCCGAGCCGGTGTCGATCTCCACCAGACGGGCGGGAGCCGCCAGCCCCACGTCCACCGCGCCGCTCCCGGTGTCCACCCTGAGCTCCCCGGCGCGGACCCCGCTCAGCTCCACCCCGCCGGAGCCCACATCCACGCTGAACACGTCCGCGGTGATCCCCGAGCCGCTCACCGATCCGCTCCCCGTGTCCACCCGCAGCGACCGGCCGCTCACCTGGGCCACCCGCACGCTTCCGGACCCGGTGTCGATGTCCACGTCCCCCTGGGCGCGCTCCACATGCACGCTCCCGGAGCCCACATCCACCCCCAGCGAGCCCCGTGTCCCCACCGCCGCCACGGAGGCGGAAGAGGTGTTGACGCGCAGGTTGCCGTTCACGTTGGACACCTCCACCTTGCCCACCCCCTGGTGCAGCGACACCGTGCGCCCGGCCGGCACCCGGACCAGCAGGTCGGCGTACGCCTCCACCCCGCTCCCACGCCCGGAGATGGTGACCCGACGCCCCCGGCCGAAGGTCCCGTCCTCGCGCACCTGGAAGCTGGTGTTGGAGAAGCGGCCCATCCGCGGGTACACCACCCGATTGCCGGGGGTGATGACTCGCAGTGCCTCCACCCCGCCCGAGCTCCCCTGCTCGATCCGCAGCCGCCCCGCGTCCGCCCCGCCCCGCGTCACCTCCACCTCCACCGCGGAGCCAGACCCCGCCGCTACCCGGACCTCCCCGGCCAGGTTGTACACCGCCACCCGGTCGCTTCGCAGGGTGTAGCGCTGCTGCGCCGCCGCGCTCCCCGCGGCAGCTCCCAGTGCGAGCAGCATTCCGGCTCCCACCAGGGCCCGGGTCCGCCTTACCGTTCCAATCATCGTCATCGCTCCGGTGCTCGGGTTTCCGTCCACGTTACAGGTTCATCCAGTAGTTGACCTTGACCAGGAGCACGTTGGTGCTGGGGACCGCGAAGTCGTCGTCGAACCCGAAGAGCCGGCGGGCGTCGCGCTGCAGACGGAAGCTTCCGTCCCGGATATAGTTCTGCCGGCCCTGGCTCCACACCACGAACAGGGTCGAGCCGGGACGGTACTCCCAGCGGAGCACCGTGTTGGTCCGCAGCTCCTTGATGTTGAAGTCCGGGTCCTCGAACCGGAGGTTGTCCTCCGTGTCGCCGTCGGTGTCCGCGCTGTATACCCCGTCGCGGAGAGCCAGCCCCCCGAGCGAGCGGAAGCGGCCGCGGAAGCGGCTCGCGTCCGCCACCCGCCGCCCGTCGCCCGTGAGCACCACCTCGCGGAAACCATCGGCATCTCCCGCGCTCAGGAACGGTTGCGCATAGAACTGCAGCGACAGGTTCGGGGTGAAGGTGTAGCTCAGCCGCGTGGTGAGCGAGGTGGTGGTCTGGTCCAGCTCGCTGAACAGGTAGTGCGGCCGTCCGTCAGGCGCCGACTGCACGGAGACGTACTGCCAGGCGCTGACGTTGCGCGAGTACGACGGACGGAGTGACAGCTCGCTCCGTCCGGAAGCCCGCCAGGTCAGCGAGCTGTTCACGTTCCAGGAATACCCGTCCGTCTCGTCCTCCAGCCACCCGCTCGCCCCCACCGAACCGTAGATCTTGCGGCGCCGGTCGGAGCTGATCCCGCCCCACAGGTTCCAGCTCCCGGGGACCTCGATGGAGGGACCGCCACGCAGTGCCCGCGTCGAGGTGACGGAGAACTCGCGCCCGATCCCGCCGTTCCCGCCCCAGAAGTTGAGGAGCTGGAAGCTCCCGTTCACGTTCCCCCCGAGAGAGGTGTTCTCCCCCCCGAAGGTGGACTCCGCCCACCCGTTCAGGTTCCCGCCCCAGCTCCGGAAC
>DATAAL010000682.1:0-6441 GCA_036260145.1 Longimicrobiaceae bacterium
GGGCAAGCTCTTCGAGCAGATGGGCCTGCCTCGGCTGGCGCCGCACTGACCTCAACTTTCCGAACCGCCGGATGCGGACCCGCATGTCCGGTGGTGTGGGAGGGGTGCAGCCGGGATCTCCGGCTGCCCCCTATCCCGATCACAGATCCTGATGCAGGTTTCAAGTCTAGAGAGGGCGCCATGTCTCGAGACGAGGTCACCGGGGCAGGACGGGGAGCCGAGGAGTACCACGAGGAGGCTCGGCGGCTTACCAAACTGCTGAACGCAGCCGTCGCGTGAGTCGCTGAGTTGCGGAAGCGCGTGCTCGGACCAGGTGCGGCTGACAGCGATCGCCAGGAGCTCCAGGAGGCGGAAGCGAACGTGGAGGGCGTTCTAGCCTCGATAAAAGACCTGGAGCAGGAGATGATGGCTGCCGCCGGGCTCACGGAGGAGATGATCCAGGTGATCGAAGCGGAGCGACAGCGGAAGTGGCTTGATCCGGTCGACCGGAGTCAGCGTGGTACGGTAACAGGAGAGCAGGTGGAGACGACGGACCTTGCTGAGGACGTTCTCCCGTCGGCGTTGGAGGCACTACTTGCGCGAGTGGATCGTGTGTGGCTGCGGGAGCAGACTGCGCTCGGGTGCCGACTGGGTGCTCAGTTTCTCTCCGAACCCCTGTCCATTCTCCGCGGTATTCGCATCGCGAGCGAAGTCCGACCGATCCATCGCTTCGCCCAGATGCTGCTCGTGGCTGAAGACTTCCTCGAGGAGCGGCTCGACTATGACCGATTTTCTGGAGCACTTCTGATCCCGCAGACGGCTGCCTTGGGATCGCGGATTGGCGATCTCACCCAGGTGGCCGGAGAAGTGAATGAGCGCGTGGAGGCGCTTTGGCGTCTTCCGAGTACCATGACGGACTCGACTGTGTACGAGCTTCTCGTCGCAGCAACCTCCGCCCGACTCGGGCGACGGGTGGAGTTCTTGGAGGCCGGCCGAGCGGGAACGGGTGTGAAGATCCCAGACCTGAGGCTGCACGACTACTCGTTTCCGTTCGTTATCGAGTGCAAGAGGAAGCAACTGGTCACGGAGGCTGATTTTGACGAGGAAGCGCGGATGCGGGCGCTCTTCGCCGAGCTACGGATAGAGTGCTTGCGCCGTGGGCTGTTTGGCCTATTCAAAGTCCGGTTTGAGGTTGAACCGGAGGCTATTCCAATCCGGGCCGTCGTAGAGGCTGCTGTGCAGCAGCGGCTGACACCTCATCCGGAGCGATATACAGCGTACGGGTGGGGGCGAATCGCGTACCACCCCCTTCCGAGCGTGTTGGATACACCGGTGACTCCGCTCTACAGCCCGCTGTTCCTGCAGCGGGTGTTCGGCTGGGACTCCGATCTTCCGCCGCAGGATGGACTAATATGCCAGGTAGACCAGACCGGTGAAATGCTGGTAGACCGGGTACGCGCCCCTCTCGGGTTCGTCTGGACTAACGAATCACCAACAGTGTTTCGGAGGCGGGCACGCACGGCGGCTGCGCTCTTCGCCAGCGCAATCCGGCAAATTCCTGCCGGCGAGATGGGAGCGGTGTACATCTGCTACCAGGAAGGTGACCGAGAGCAGGTGGCGGATGATCGCGTGGAGTATCTCCGGCAACAGATGAGGGGATGGGAGCATTCGAGCAACATCCGCGTGCCCCTCATCGTGATGTCTAGGATCGTCCCTCGCGCGCTTGACCATGGGCGTCCGGATCTTGTGGAAACCGCGATGCCCTTCGTAAGCGAGCTTACCGGTGGGTCGGTATGGATCGAGGATCTGCCGACGACGGTGTTCACGACATCGAGGCGACATCGCGTTGCTGCGGAGCGGATCGGGCCTGCCCAATAGATCAGAGGGCGCGCGCAGCTACAGAGTCGGGAGGTCTATGGATCCAGACCTTCCGCGGCTCAGACTCTCCCCTCCGCCACCAGCTCCTCCCGCACCCGGTCCACCTCCTCAGGGCTCCACTCGTGGAGGCGCTCGATCTCGGCCCGCATCTCCGGGAGCGGCGAGCGGGCGCACTCCGTCCGCCGCTCCCTCGCCGCGAACGCCACCCCCTTGGCCTCGTCCCAGCGCCCCGCGTCGATGTACGCCTGGATCAGCAGCTCGTACGCCAGTGCGTGCGGGTAGATGCGCAGGAGGTCCCGCAGCCGGGGGATGGCCGCCTGGCGCCCCTGCGCGGTGGTGATGTCCAGGGTGAGCAGCTCGTCGGACACCTGCTGGCGGCGGCGGAGCAGGTCGGACACGTCGGCCGGGTAGGTTTCCGCAGTGAACTCGCCGAGCGCGTGCGTGGTCGGCGGCTCGCGGCCGAAGAGTGCGTGCATGATGGAGGCGTTGGGCGGAACGTCCTCTCCCGCCTCCTCGCCGGCCACCCGCTTCTTCAACCAGTACCGGATCCCCATCGACTCGCCTCCCCCGGTGGACCGTGAACACGCGAAGCGCCGGACGGCGGAGGTCCGGCCCCGGGTCGGGGCGACGGGTCCGCGTCCGGCGCCCGGGAGCCCCGCAGGAGCCGTGCCCCGGAGGGCGCGCGCCTACTCCATCTCCACCTGCCGCACCTCCCGCACCTCGGGGAGGGTGGCCAGGCGGTCCATCACCTCCGGAGCGACGCGGCCGTCCACGGAGATGGCGGCGAGCGCCTCCCCACCCGCCTGGAGCCGGGCCTGGTGGTACTCCGCGATGTTCACCCCGGCCTCGCCGAGCACCGTCCCCACCCGGCCGATGACCCCAGGAACGTCGTGGTTGCGGAGCACTACCAGCGTCCCGCGGGGCGCCACGTCGACCCGGAAGGCCCCGATCCGGGTGATCCGGCCGTGCGCCTCCCCCAGGAGCGCGCCGCCGATACGGACGCTGCGGTCGCCCCCCTCCATGCGCAGCTCCACCTCCTCCCCCAGCTCGCCGCGCCCGGCCACGTGCGTCCACGCCGTCTCGATCCTCCGCTCGCTGGCTACGTGGTGCACGTTGACCAGGTTGATGGCGCGCCGGTCCACCACATCGCGGAGCGCACCCTGCAGGGCGGCCAGGAGGAGGGCGCGCGGCGCCTCCTCGCGGGGGCCGGTGTAGCGCAGCTCCACCCCGCTCAGCCCCGCCGGGAGGAGGCAGCGCCCCAGCCTCCCCAGCCGGTCGGTGAGCGCCAGCAGTGGGCGGAGCTCGCTCCACCCCGCGCCGCCCACCCCGGCGGCGTTCAGGGCGGCGCTCAGGTCACCGGTCAGCAGGGCGTCACGGACCGCGGCGCACGCCTCCACCGCCACGCTGCGCTGGGCGTCCGCGGTGGAGGCGCCCAGGTGCGGGGTGAGGATCACGTTGGGAAGGGTACGCAGGGGGTGGTCCGCGGCCAGGGGCTCGCGCGAGTACACGTCGAGCGCCGCGCCCGCGATCCGCCCGACCCGCAGGGCTTCCACCAGCGCGTCCTCCGCGATGATCCCGCCGCGCGCCAGGTTCAGGACGTAGGCCCGCGGGGCGAGGCGCGCCAGCTCCGCTGCGCCGATCATCCCCCGGGTCTCGTTCGTGAGCGGGGTGTGCACGGTGAGGAAGTCGGCCCTGTCCAGCGCGTCGCCGAGGCGCTCCGCTCGCTCCACGCCCAGCTCCTCGAAGCGCGCGGCGGACACGTACGGGTCGTACGCCACCACGGTCATCCCGAAGGCGCGGGCGCGGCGCGCCACCTCGCTCCCGATCCGCCCCAGCCCCACGATGGAGAGCGTGCGTCCCCGCAGCTCGGTCCCGCCGAGTCCGGAGCGGTCCCAGCGTCCCGCCTGCATGGAGGCGTGGGCGATGTGGATGTGGCGTACCAGGGCGAGGGCCATCCCGAAGAGGAGCTCGGCCACCGAGACGGTATTCCCGCCCGGCGCGTTGATCACAGCGATCCCCAGCTCGGTGGCGCGGCCGAGGTCGATGTTGTCCACTCCCACCCCCGCGCGGCCGATCACCCGGAGCCGCTCCCCGCGCTCCAGCAGCTCGGCGGAGACGCGGGTGGCGCTCCGCCCCACCAGGGCGTCGTAGGCGGCGATCTCCTCCAGGAGCTGCGCCGGCGGAAGGGTGGGGCTCTCCACCACCTCGATGCGCGGGTCCGCGCGCAGCAGGGCGATCCCCTCCGGGTCCACCTCGTCGGTGACCAGGACCCGGAAGCGCGGCTGCGTGATCATCCCAGCACCTCCTCCAGCTCCGCCAGGAGGGCGTCCAGCTCCTCCACGGTATGGTCTCCCATGTGCCCGATCCGGATCGTCGTGTCCCTGAGCCTCCCGTACCCCGGCGCGATGGTCCATCCGCGCGCCTCCAGCGCCGCCGCGACCCGCGACCCCCGGATGTGCCCGGGGAGGGTGATCGTGGTGTTGGTGGGGGAGCGGAACCCCGGCGGCGCCAGGACGCCCAGCTCCCACTGCGCCCCCGCCTCCGCGGTCCACTCCCAGCAGCGCTCCGCCATGGCCCGGTGCCGGGCGATGCGGTCGCCGATCCCCTCCGCCTCGATCCGCCGCACCTGCTCCACCAGGGCGTAGATCAGGGGGACCGCCGGGGTGTTGGGGGTCTGGAAGCGCTCCCACTGCCGGTCGAACTCCACCAGGTCGAAGTACTGCCCGCGCCCAGGGATGCTCTCCGCGCGGCGGAGGAAGCGGGGGGTCACGGTGGCGAAGGCGAGCCCCGGCGGGAGGGCGAGCGCCTTCTGGGAGCCGGTGACGAGCAGGTCCAGCTCCCACTCCCCGGCCTCCACCCACGCACCCCCGACGCTGGTTACCCCGTCCACCAGGAAGAGGATCTCCTCCCCGGTCTCCCGCTCGGCGGTGCGAACGGCCTCCGCGAGGTCGTGGACCGGGTTGAGCGCGCCGGTGGAGGTTTCGGAGTGGACCACTGTCACGGCGTCGAAGCCGCCCCCGCCCAGGAGGCGGAGCACCTCCTCGGGGTCGTGGACGCCGCCCCACTCCACCTCGTACGTCTCCACCTCGCGCCCGCAGTCGGTCACCAGGTCGCGGAAGCGCGCGCTGAACGCCCCGTTGACCAGCGCCAGGGCGCGGCGGCGCACCCCGTTGCGGACGGCGGCCTCCATCAGCCCGGTGGCAGAGGAGGAGGAGACGTACACCGGCCGTGAGGTGCGGAAGATGGCGCGGAGGGGGGCGTCCACCTCGCGCAGCAGCGCAGACATCTCCGGGCCCCGGTGCCCGATTACCGGACGGGTCATCGCCTCCAGGACCTCGGGGCGGACCTCCGTGGGGCCGGGGAGGAAGAAGCGGCCGAATTCGGTCGTCACGGTCCTCATATGGGATCGGTCGTCAGGAACCGCGGGCCAGGAGGGCGCCGCCGCGCTCCAGGAGACCGGCCCATGGGGAGTCGAGGAGGCGGGCCCGGTCCTCCGGGTCCGTGGCCAGGGCGAGCACCGGGGCGAGGCTCGGGTCGCGCAGCACCCAGTCGGCGCCCTCCGCGACCGCGGGGCGGTACGCCACCCCCATGTACGCGGCGAAGGCGTCCACGGCGGGGCGGGCCTCCCGGTCGGTGGCACCGTCGCCCACCAGCAGCGCGGGGCGGGGGAGATCCCACCCGCGGATCAGCGCCTCCTTCCCCCCGCTGCGGGCCAGGGGGGAGCCGTGCTCGAAGTCGAGGTACCCGCCGTCGGGGGAGAAGCGGATCCCCACCGCGCCCACCTGCTCCGCGCCGAGCCCCAGCTCCCGGGCGAGCGCCTCCACCGGGGGGCGGAGCCCGCCGGAGAGGATCCGGACCGTCTTCCCCAGGAAGCGCAGGGCGGCGACGGTCTCGCGGGCGTCCGGAACCAGCGCCGCCACGTACGTGCGCGCCAGCGCCTCCACCCGCTCCCGGGTGGGGCGGATGATCTCCAGGCGGCGGCCGTACACCTCCTCCAGGGGGATCTCCCCCTGCATCGCCGCCTCGGTGAGGGCGCGGATCTCCGCGGCGTGCTCGCCGGCCAGCTTGTCGATCCCCTCGATGGCCGCTAGGGTGGAGTCGCAGTCGAAGACCACGGACGCGAAGCCGCGTCCGCCCGGGTCTTCACCCATCGCGCCGCATCCCCGCCGGGAGCGCCAGGGTGAAGGTCGAGCCCACGCCGGGCGCGGAGCGCACGGTGATGTCCCCGCCTAGCTGCCGCGCCAGCCCGCGCGAAAGGGCGAGCCCCAGCCCCGTCCCGCCGTACCGCCGCGTGGCGGAGCCGTCCACCTGCCGGAACTCGTCGAAGATCCGCTCGTGCTCCTCCGCGGGGATCCCGATCCCGGTGTCCTCCACCTCCCAGGTCACGAATCCCCGCTCGTCGCCCGGGGCGGCTCCCCCGGTGCGGGGGGCGATGTCCACCTCCCGGACGCGCACGACCACCGATCCCGAGGGGGTGAACTTGATCGCGTTGGAGAGGAGGTTGCGGAGGATCCGCACCACCTGGCCGGGGTCGGTGAAGAGGGGGAGGGCGCTCGGCGGGAGCTCCGTCCGGAGCTCCAGGTG
>DATAAL010000683.1:0-8985 GCA_036260145.1 Longimicrobiaceae bacterium
GCGGGGGCGGAGCTGGAGGCGGGGGGGAGGGCGGAGGTGGCGTTCAACTACCTGGGGCAGTTCGACCAGACGGTTTCGCAGGGGGGCTTCTTCGCCTTCGCTCCGGAGAGCCCGGGGGCCTCGGCGGAGGGGAGCGGGACACGGAGCCACCGGCTGGAGGTCTCCGGGGCAGTACAGGGGGGGCGGCTGGAGCTGGAGGTGGGCTACAGCGAGGGGGTGTACCGGCGGGAGACGGTGGAGCGAGTGGCAGGCTGGTACCGGGAGGAGCTGCGGGAGCTGATCGCGCACTGCACCACGGCGGGGGCGGGCGGCTACACGCCGAGTGACTTCCCGCTGGCGGCTCTGGGGCAGGAGGCGCTGGACCGGCTGCTGGGGAGCGAGCGCGGGGTGGAGGACGTCTACCCGTTGACCCCCATGCAGCAGGGGATGCTCTTCCACGCCCTCTACGCTCCCAACTCCGGAATATATGTGGGGCATCTCGCCCTGGTGCTGGAGGGGACGCTGGACGCCGGGGCGCTGGAGCGGGCGTGGCAGGGAGGGGTGGGGCGGCACGCGGCGCTGCGGGCCAGCTTCGCCTGGGAGGGGCTGGAGCAGCCGGTGCAGGTGATCCGGCGCGCGGTGGAGGTGCCGTTCCGGTGGGAGGACTGGCGGGGCAGGAGCGCGGCGGAACAGGAGGCGGCGCTGGGGCGCTACCTGGAGGAGGACCGGCGGGCGGGGTTCGAGCTGGGGCGGGCGCCGCTGATGCGGGTGGCGCTGTTCCGCACGGGAGAGCGGGAGCACTGGCTGGTGTGGACGCACCACCACCTGATCCTGGACGGGTGGAGCCTGCCGGTGCTCTTCCGGGACGTGCTGGCGCTGTACGAGGCGTACCGGCGGGGAGAGGCACCGCAGGTGGGGGAGGGGCGGCCGTACGGGGAGTACGTGGCGTGGCTGGGGCGACAGGATCTGGGGCGGGCGGAGGCGTACTGGAGGGAGGCGCTGGCGGGCTTCACCGCGCCGACCCCGCTGCCGCTGCGTCCGGCGGTCGCGAAGGACAGCGGGTCGCAGGGACACGGAGAGGCATGGCTCAGCCTCGGCACCCGGGCCACGACGGCGCTGCAGGGGCAGGGGCGGCGGTGGGGAGTGACGATGAACACGCTGGTGCAGGGGGCGTGGGCGCTGCTGCTGGCGCGCTACTCGGACGAGGACGACGTGGTCTTCGGGACCACCGTCTCGGGGCGGCCGGCGGAGCTGGCGGGAGTGGAGGAGATGGTGGGGCTGTTCATCAACACGCTGCCGGTGCGGGTGCGAGTGGAGGAGGGCGCGTCGCTGCGTGACTGGCTGAGGGAGTTGCAGGGTGGCCAGGTCATGGCGCGGGAGTACGAGTTCAGTCCCCTGGTTCAGGTGCAGAAGTGGAGCGAGGTTCCCGCCGGTGAGCCCCTGTTCGAGTCGCTCGTGGTGTTCGAGAACTACCCGATCGAGGAGGGGCTGGGGGAGGGGCTGGATCGGCTCCAGGTGCGCCGGAAGGGGAGCAGCGAAGAGACCAACTATCCGCTGGTCCTGTCGGCCGTGGCCGATGCGCGCCTGGTCGCGGAGCTGCACTACGACCGCGGCCGGATCGAGCCCGAGATCGCGGAGCGGATGATGGGGCACCTGGAGACGGTGCTTGCGGCGCTGGGTGGGGACCCGCGGCAGCGCCTCTCCGACGTGTCGCTGCTCACCGATGCCGAGCGGGCACAGGTGCTGGAAGCCTGGCGGGGCCCGGCGGCGGCGTACCCGCGGACGCGGTGCATCCATGAGCTGATCGGCGAGTGCGCGGCCGCCGAGCCCGGCGCTGTGGCCGTCGTGTGCGGAGAGGTCCGTCTCACGTACGCCGAGCTGAACGCGCGGGCCGGGCGGCTCGCGGACCGGCTTCGCTCCCTGGGGGTGGGCTGCGAGGACCGGGTCGGCGTATGCCTGGAGCGGTCCGCCGCGCTGGCCATCGCAATCCTCGGCGTGCTCCGCGCGGGAGGCGCCTACGTTCCTCTGGACCCGGCGTATCCCGGGGAGCGCCTGTCCTTCCTCCTCGCCGACAGCGAGGCAAGGGTGGTCGTCACCCGGTCGGGCCTGGGGGACCTGCTTCCGCCGGACGGGCCGGCGCGGCTCCTCGTGGACAGCGCAAGCGATGCGGACGTCCCCGTCTGTGAGCCGGACGGGGTACCAGACGTCGATCCCGCCGACCTGGCGTACGTGATCTACACCTCCGGCTCCACGGGAACTCCCAAGGGAGTGATGGTTTCGCACCGCTCGCTGGTCTGCTACGCGGAGGGGATGCGGGAGCGGCTCGGCCTGAGGTCCACGGACCGATTCCTCCAGTTCGCTTCCCCCGGGTTCGACGTGATGGTGGAGGAGATCTTCCCGGCGTGGCTGAGCGGCGCGGCGGTGGTCTTCCCGGAGGGCGACCTGCTGGACTCGCCCTCCGGGCTGCTGGAGGTGGTGGAGGCGCAGGGCGTGACGGCCTTCGAGCTGCCGACGGCGTTCTGGCACACCTGGGTGCACGAGCTCTCCGCGGAGGGGCGCCGCCTGCCGGAGAGCGTCCGGTTCGTGATCGTCGGGGGCGAGCGGGTGCTCCCGGAGCGGCTGGCCGAGTGGGCGCGGCAGGAGCTGCCGCTCGTGCATGTCTTCGGGCTCACGGAGACCACGGTCACCACGACCACCTTCCGCCTGGAGGCGGGAGACGACGGGTCGCGATGGAGCAACCTGCCCGTCGGGCACACGCTGCCCAACGCGGAGCTCTACATCCTGGACACACGCATGCACCCCGTGCCTGCGGGAGCGGTCGGGGAGCTCTACGTCGGGGGAGAGGGCGTGGCGCGCGGGTACGCCGGGCGACCCGCGCTCACCGCCGAGCGCTTCGTCCCGGATCCGTTCGCCGGCGCTCCGGGAGCGAGGCTGTACCGCACCGGGGACCGCGTGCGCTGGAGCGAGGCGGGTGGGCTGGAGTTCCTGGGGCGGGTCGACCAGCAGGTGAAGGTCCGCGGTTACCGCATCGAGCCCGGCGAGATCGAGGCCGCGCTGGTGCGGCACCCGGCGGTGAGCCAGGCCGCGGTGGCGGTGCGCGAGGGATCTCCCGGGCAGAAGCAGCTCGTGGCCTACGTGGTCCCGGCCGCAGGATACCGCGCGGGGCTCGGCGGCCTCCACCGGTCACGGCTGGAGCTGTGGCCGTCGCACGGGGAGGCGGGCTACTACGACGACCTCATCTACAAGGCGATGGCCGAGGACCACCGGCGCAACCGGGGGTACCTGGATGCCCTCCGCTCCGTGGCCAGCGGGAAGGTGGTGGTGGACGTGGGCACCGGTGCCGAGGTGGTGCTCTCCCGACTGGCGCTGGAGGCGGGTGCCAGGCGGGTATACGCCATCGAGACCAAGGAGGAGTCTTACCGCCAGGCCGAGGCGTTCATCCGGCGCCTAGGCCTGGAGGACCGGATCGTCCTGGTCAAGGGCAACGGGATGGAGGTGGAGATTCCGGAGCCGGCCGACGTGTGCGTGTCGGAGCTGATCGGGTGCATCGGGGGCTCGGAGGGGGCGGTGGCAATCCTCAACACGGTCTGGCGCCTCCTCAAGCCGGACGGGGTGCAGGTGCCCCGGCGCTGCGTGACGCGGATCGCGGCCGTGGAGCTCCCGGACGAGGTGCACGAGGAGCCGGCACTGGAGGAGATCGCCGCGTACTACGCCGAGAAGATCTTCGAGGCGCAGGGGCACCGGCAGGACGTCAAGATGTGCGTGCGCAACTTCCCGCGCGACCACATCCTCTCGGATCCGGACGTCTTCGAGGACCTCCTCTTCACGGCGCCGCTCGATCCGGAGTACAGCCGGACCGTGGAGCTGACGCTCACGCGCGACGGGCGTCTGGACGGCTTCCTCATGTGGATCCAGCTCTACATGTGGGAGGAGCTGGACGTGGACTCGCTGGAGCACGAGTGCTGCTGGCTCCCCATGTTCTTCCCCGCCTTCTACCCGGGCGTGGAGGTGCGCGCCGGTGATGTCCTGCGCGCGGAGTGCAGCGTGTTGCTGGCGGACAACGGGGTGCACCCCGAGTACCGCATCGAGGGCGAGCTGCACCGGGTGGACGGACGCGTCGAGCCGTTCGAGTACGACTCCTTCTGGCGGAAGCCGCCCGAGGAGCCGAACCCGTTCCACTGCAAGATCTTCCTCGGCGAGAAGATCAGGATCCGCGGTCCCGAGGAGGGGAAGGTCTCGCTGCACGTCTCCACGCACGAGCTGCGAGAGCACCTGCTCGGACGGCTCCCCGAGTACATGGTGCCTGGGACTTTCGTGGCGCTGGAACGGCTCCCGCTCACCGCGAACGGCAAGGTCGACTGCCGGGCGCTTCCGGATCCCGTGGAGGGGCGGATCGGAGGTGAGGAGAGCCACGTGGCGCCGTCCACCGCCGTGGAAGAGACGCTCTGCCGCATCTGGGCCGAGGTGCTGCGCGTGGAGCGCGTCGGGGTGCACGACAACTTCTTCGAGCTGGGGGGCGACTCCATCCTCTCCATCCAGATCGTCTCCCGCGCCCGCGCTGCGGGGTTCCGCCTCCGCCCGCGGCAGCTCTTCCTGCACCCCACCGTCGCGCGCCTCGCGCTCGAGGTGGGCGCCCTGGAGGGGGCGACGGTGCAGGCGGAGCAGGCGCCGGTCACCGGCGATGTGGAGCTTACCCCGATCCAGAGGTGGTTCTTCGAATCACCGATCCCGGAGCGACACCACTGGAACATGTCGCTCCTGCTGGAGCTGCGCCGGCCGGTGGACCCCGCCGTGCTGGAGGCTGCGGTGCAGCACCTGGTCATGCACCACGACGCCCTGCGCCTCCGTTACAGCGGGGCGGCGGACGGCGAGTGGCGCCAGAGCTGCGCGCCCGTGGAAGAGCCTGTCGTGGTGGAGCGGGTGGACCTGTCGTGGGTCCCGGCGTGGGAGCTGACCGAGGAGATCGAGCGCCGGTGCGCCGCCGTGCAGGCCGGTCTCCACCTCGACCGCGGACCGCTGCTGCGCGTCGCCCTCCTTGAGCCGGGGAACGGGAGACCGTCCCGGCTGCTGCTGGTGGTGCACCACCTGGTGGTCGACGGCGTGTCCTGGCGCATCCTGCTCGAGGATCTGCAGAAGGCGTACGACCAGCTCGGCAGTGGTACGCCGGTGTCCCTCCCGCCGAAGACCACCTCCTTCCAGTTCTGGGCCCACCGCCTCGCGGAGCACACCGCGGCGGGCGGGTTCGATGGCGAGCTGGAGTACTGGGTGGACGAGTCCAGAAGGACTCTGCGGCCGCTCCCCGTGGACATGGCGGACGGCGCGCACACCGCCGGCTCGACCCGCGCTCTCTCCACCTGGCTGGACGCGGAGGACACGCAGGCGCTTCTCCAGGAGGTTCCCTCCGCGTACCGCACCCAGGTGAACGACGCGCTGCTCACGGCGCTGGCCCGCACCTTCGCGGGCTGGACCGGGGACGCGCGAGTCCTGGTCGAGATGGAAGGTCACGGACGCGAGGACCTCTTCGACGATGTGGACCTGACGCGCACCGTGGGGTGGTTCACCACGACGTACCCGGTGCTGCTCGACCTCCGGGGCGCCGGGGACGAGGGCGCCGCGCTGAAGCGCGTCAAGGAGCAGCTCCGGGGAGTCCCGAACCAGGGAATCGGCTTCGGCGCGCTGCGCTACCTGAGACCCGACGCAGCCGGGCGTGAGCGGATGTCGGCTCTCCCGCGGGCGGAGGTCGGCTTCAACCACCTGGGGCAGGCCGACCAGGCGCTCGCCGACGAGGGTATGTTCTCGCTTGCCCGGGAGTCGGCCGGCGACGGGATGAGCCCGCTCGCTCCGCGTAACCACCTGTTCGAGGTGAGCACGATCGTCATCGGCGGGCGGCTCCGGGTGGACTGGAGCTACAGCGAAGCCGTGCATCGTCCCGAGACCGTGGAGTCGCTCGCGGAGCGCTACCTCGCCGAGCTGCGCGGGCTGGTCGCGCACTGCCACTCCGTCGGTGCGGGCGGCTACACGCCGAGCGACTTCCCGCTGGCGGGCGTGGACCAGGAGACGCTCGACGAGCTGCTGGGGAGCGAGCGCGGGATCGAGGACCTGTACCCGCTCTCCCCGGTGCAGGAAGGCATCCTCTTCCACCTGCTGTACGCTCCGGACAGCGGTGTCTACCTGGCACAGTCTCCCTTCGTCCTGGAGGGGGAGGTGGATCCGCGGGCGCTGCGGCTGGCATGCCAGGGAGCGGTGGCGCGGCACTCGGCGCTGCGGGCGGGGTTCGCCTGGGGGAGCGCGCGGCGGCCGCTGCAGGTGGTCCGCAGGCAGGTGGAGCTGCCGTTCCGCGAGGAGGACTGGAGGGGCCTGGACGAGATGGAGCGGGAGGCGCGCCGCGAGGCGTACCTGCGGGAGGACCGGGCGCAGGGGTTCGATCCCGCGCGCCCGCCGCTGATGCGGGTGGCGCTGTTCCGGATCGGCGAGGACCGCTACCACATGGTCTGGAGCTTCCTCCAGGTGGTGCTGGACGGGTGGAGCCTGCCGTTGCTCTTCCGGGACGTGCTGGCGCTCTACGAGGCCCATTCGCGGGGGGAGACGCCGCAGCTCGGGGAGGGACCGCGGTACCGCGACTACGTGGCCTGGCTGGAGCGGCAGGACCTCGCCTGCGCGGAGCGCTACTGGAGGGAGGCGCTGCGGGGGATCACGGCGCCGACGCCGCTGCCCTTCGTCCAGCCCGACGTCGCGGGGGAGCAGGCGGCAGGGATCGGAGTGGCCTCGCTGCGCTTCACGGGGGAGCCGCTGCGGGTGTTCCAGGAGCAGGCGCGCCGGTGGGGCGTGACGATGAACACGCTGGTGCAGGGCGCCTGGGCGCTGCTGCTCTCGCGCTACGCGGACGAGGATGACGTGGTCTTCGGGGCCACGGTCTCGGGGCGTCCCGCGGAGCTGCCGGGGGTGGAGGAGATGGTGGGGCTGTTCATCAACACGCTCCCCGTCCGGGTGCGGGTGGAGGAGGAGGCGAAGCTGGAGAGCTGGCTCGGCGCACTGCAGGAGGAGCAGGTGCGGGCGCGGGAGTACGAGTACAGCCCGCTGGTGGAGGTACAGAAGTGGAGCGAGGTCCCGGCGGGGGAGGCGCTGTTCGAGTCCCTGGTGGTGTTCGAGAACTACCCGGTGGAGGAGGGGTCGAGGGAGGGAGTGAGGAAGAGGCTCCGGGTGTGGGGCACCGGGAGCAGGGAGCAACCCCACTATCCGCTCGTACTGGTGGCGGTGCCCGGCGCCGACCTGGAGCTGCAGCTCCGCTACGCGCGCGGCCGTGTTGAGGCTGGCGCGGCGGAGAGGATCGCGGGACACCTGGAGACCGTGCTGGCGGGGATGGTGGCGGATCCCGGTCAGACCGTCGCCACGGTTCCGCTGCTCGGGGAAGCGGAGCGGGTACAGGTGCTGGAGGGATGGAACGCGACGCGGCGACCCTACCCGGTCGGAGTGTGCGTGCACGACCTCTTCCACACGCAGGTGGCGCGCACCCCGGACGCGGTCGCCGTCTCCTGGCGCGGCGAACGCACGAGCTACGCCGAGCTGGACCGGCGCGCGAGCCGGCTCGCCCACGCGCTGCGCCGCCGCGGCGTCGGGCCTGAGACCCCGGTGGGCGTCTGCCTCGGCCGCACGCCGGAGCTGATCGCCGCGCTCCTGGGCGTGCTCAAGGCCGGGGGCGCCTACGTGCCGCTGGACCCGGCGTATCCCCGGAATCGCCTCGGCTTCATCCTGGAGGACGCTGGCGTCGCACTCGTGCTCACGGAGTCGAGACTCGCGGACCGGCTTCCGGAGGGCGCCGTCGAGCTGCTGGTGGTGGACCGCGAGGAGCAGCAGATCGCGCGGGAGCCGGAGGTGGCGCCCGAGAGCGGGGTGCTCCCGGAGAACCTCTCGCACGTGATCTTCACCTCCGGTTCCACCGGAAGGCCGAAGGGGGTGATGATCCGCCATTCCTCGACGGTCGTCCTCCTCCACTGGCTGCGGGAGAACGTCTCCGACGAGGATCGCTCCTCCGTGCTCTTCTCCACCTCGATCAGCTTCGATGTCTCGGTCGCGGAGGTCTTCGGGACCCTCTGCTGGGGCGGAAAGCTGGTGCTGGTGGAGAACGCCCTGGAACTGCCGGAGCTGCAGGAGGAGGTCTTCTACGCGAGCATGGTTCCGAGCGTCGCGGCGGAGTTGCTGCGCAGCGGGGGGATCCCGGCGAGCGTGCGGACGCTGAATCTGGGCGGGGAGGCGTTGCCGAATCCGCTTGAGCAGGGCCTCTATGCTCTCGACACGGTGGAGAGGGTGGGGAACCTCTACGGTCCCACCGAGGATACCACCTACTCCACCTACTCCCTGGTGGAGCGCGGGGGCAGCCAGGTCTACATCGGACGCCCGGTGGCGAACACCCGCGCCTATCTGCTGGATAGCCAGCTCCGGCCCGTCCCCGTCGGGGCGATCGGCGAGCTGTACCTGTCGGGCGACGGCCTCTCCCGCGGCTACGCCAGCCGTCCCGACCTCACCGCGGAGAGGTTCCTTCCGGATCCCTTCGGGGTGCCCGGATCGCGGATGTACCGAGTCATGGACCGGGTGCGATACCGGCCCGACGGAGTGCTCGAGTACTTCGGGAGAATCGACTTCCAGGTGAAGGTGCGCGGCTTCCGGATCGAGCCCGGCGAAGTCGAGGCGACCCTTCTGGGCTGCCCGGACGTGCGGGAGGCCGTCGTGGTGGCGCGGGAGGACGCGCCCGGGCAGAAGCACCTGGTCGCCTACCTGGTGCTGGAACCTGAAGCGGAGGTCTCGACCACCGACCTGCGCACCGTCGTTCGGGAGCGGCTGCCGGAGTACATGGTGCCGGCGGCGGTTGTGGTCCTGGAGGCGATGCCGCTGACCGTGAACGGGAAGATCGACCGCCGCGCCCTGCCTGCCCCGGAGTGGAGCGGAGAAGCCCGGTACACCGCACCCACCACTCCCCTCGAGCAGCTCCTCTGCGAGACCTGGGCCGAG
>DATAAL010000684.1:0-3068 GCA_036260145.1 Longimicrobiaceae bacterium
GCCTTCCTCCCCTGGGGGGCGGGCTGACCCACGGCGAGACCGGCTGGAGCCGCGCCGGCCCGTACCGGGGACCCCCGGCGGCCACCCGGTTGCCGGTGCAGGGCCGGGTCCGCATAATCCCCATGGCGGCCCCCTTCCGCCGCACCCCGTCTCCAGCCGACGCGAGGCAGCGATGTCCATCTCCCGTACCTCCCGGGCCCTCCTCCTCCCCGCCGGGCTCCTGGCGCTCGCCGCGTGCGCGGCCCGCGCCACCGCCCCCGCGGACGACCACGCCGGCCACGTCATGTCCGCCCCGGGGGCGGCACCAGCAGGGGCGGCCTCTGCCGCGCGGGACCCCTCGCTCCCCGCCGGGGCCGCGGAGGCACGCACGCGGCTCGCCGCCTCGCCGCGGCACGGAGAGTGGACGGTGGTCCGCACCGGCCCGGCGGACAGCGTCCGCGCCTGGGTGGTGTACCCCGAGCGCCGGGACCGGGCGCCGGTGGTGCTGGTGGTGCACGAGATCTTCGGCCTCTCCGACTGGATCCGCGCCGTGGCCGACCAGCTCGCCGCGGATGGCTTCATCGCCATTGCCCCCGACCTACTGACGATGAAGCGCGTCCCCGCGGGACCCACGGGAGAGCCCAACCCCGACTCCGCCCGCGTCGTGATCCGCACCCTCGCCGCGGACGACGTGCACCGGCAGCTCCGCGCCGTGGCCGACTGGGGGATGGCCCTCCCCGCCGCGCACCGGAGCTACGGGATCGTGGGGTTCTGCTGGGGCGGAGCGGTCTCCTTCGAGCACGCCGTGCGCTCCCCCGGGCTGGGCGCCTCCGTGGTCTACTACGGCACCTCCCCCGCCCCGGCGTCGCTGGCCTCCGTCCGCGCCCCGGTCCTGGGGCTGTACGGGGAGAACGACGCGCGCGTCAACGCCACCGTCCCCCCCGCCGACTCCGCCATGCGTGTCCTGGGGAAGACCTTCGAGCCGCACACCTTCCCCGGCGCCGGGCACGGCTTCCTCCGGGCCCAGGATGGGCAGGACGGCGCCAACCTGGCCGCCACCCGCGCCGCCTGGCCGCTGACGGTGGGGTGGTTCCGCCGGCACCTGGAGCCCCGGCCCGCCCGCTAGGCGGATGAGACTCCGCGCCGCCACGCTCCTGGCGCTCGCCACCCTCCTCGCCGCCGCCGCGGGCGGGCAGGGCGCGGAAGCGCCGAAGAGCTTCATCCGCGTCAACCAGGTCGGCTACCTCCCGGACGCCCCCAAGGTGGCGGTGGTGTGCTCGCTGGAGCCCGTCCGCATCGAGCGCTTCGAGGTGGTGGACGCCTCCGGCCGCCGCGTTCTCGCCCGCCCCGCGCGCGAGGACAGGCCCTTCGCGGCCTGCGCCTCCACCCACCGGCTGGACTTCTCCAGCCTCACCAGACCCGGGACGTACCGCATCCGCGCCGGCGGAGCGGCCTCGCCCCCGGTGCGGATCGGCGCGAACGTGTACGCGGGCGGGGCGGACACCCTGCTGGCCTACATGCGCCAGCAGCGCTCCGGCTTCAACCCCGTTTTCCGCGACTCGGTGCACGAGCGCACCGACGCGATCCTGGTGGACCACCCCGAGGCGGGGCGGTTCATCCCGGTGACGGGCGGGTGGGCCGACGCGGCGGACTACCTCCAGTACGTCACCACCAGCGCCAACGCCGCGTTCGTCATGCTGATGGCGTACCGGGACCACCCGGGCGCCTTCCCCGACCGGCACGCCGCCAACGGCCTCCCGGGAGCCAACGGGATCCCCGACGTGCTGGACGAGGCGCGCCACGGGCTGGAGTGGCTGGTGAGGATGTTCCCCCACGACTCCCTGATGCTCAACCAGCTCGGGGACGACCGCGACCACTCCTTCCCCGACCTCCCCCCCACCGACTCCTCCGACTACGGCTGGGGGAAGGGCGGCTACCGCCCGGTCTACCCGTGCACCGGGAAGCCGCAGGGGCTGCTGCGCTACCGGAACCGCGCCAACGGCTACGCCTCCACGGCGGGGAAGTACGCCTCGGCCATGGCGCTGGGCGCCCGCCTCCTGGCGGAGCGGGACCCCGCCTTCGCCGACACCCTGCGCCGCAGGGCCGCCGCGGCGTACGAGCTGGGGCGCAGGTACCCGGGCGCGTGCCAGACGGCGCCCGCGCGGGCGCCGTACTTCTACGAGGAGGACAACTGGGTGGACGACATGGAGCTCGGCGCCGCCCAGATGCACGCCCTCACCGGCGAGGCGCGCTACCTGGCCGAGGCGGTGATGTACGCGCGGCAGGAGCCGGTGACGCCCTGGATGGGGGCCGACACCGCCCGCCACTACCAGTGGTACCCCTGGCACAACAACGGGCACCACGAGGTGTGGCGGCAGGGCGGGGCGGCCGAGAAGCAGCGCATGGTGGAGTACTACCGGCAGGGGCTGGAGCGGGTGGTGGCGCGCGCCGGCAACGGCTTCCGGGTGGGCATCCCCTTCATCTGGTGCTCCAACAACCTGATGGCCAGCTTTGCCACCCAGGCGTACCTGTACCGCGCGATGACGGGCGACAACCGCTTCCGGGAGTACGAGCAGGCCGCGCTGGACTGGCTCTTCGGCACCAACCCGTGGGGCGTCTCCATGGTGATCGGCTACCCCGCGGCCGGGAACACCCCGCGCGACCCCCACTCCATCCTCTCCAACCAGATCGGGGTGCACACCCAGCTCGGCGGGCTGGTGGACGGGCCCGTCTACGTCACCATCTTCCGGAGCCTGCAGTGGGTCCGCCTGGTGCAGCCCGACGAGTACGCCGCCTTCAACACCGGCGACGTGGTCTACCACGACGACTTCGGCGACTACTCCACCAACGAGCCGATCATGGACGGGACGGCGAATTTGACCTACCTGCTGGCGGCGCTGGCGCGGTAGGTCGGGACTGGTTTTTATGAACTGCGGATTTGGGCGTGTCCCCCGCTGGCGCGGGGGTCGGGCTAGCGCGGAGTAAGGCAGCACACAACGCTGCCTAACTCCGGCGAGCCCCACAAACTACGTGGGTCTCGCCCCTTCGGGCGCACATCCCTCACGCAACTGCGGCCCCCACCCCCGGCC
>DATAAL010000685.1:0-9893 GCA_036260145.1 Longimicrobiaceae bacterium
AGTGATCGTTCCCCTGGTCCCCGGGCGCTCCACCACCTCCATCCTCCAGCGTGGAAGGGATCTGTGCGATGGCTGACTCGGTAGAGAGGTACCTGGGGCGGAGCGACCGCGAGATACGTCCCCTCAGGCTGGAGCGCAACGTCGCCCGGTACGCCGAGGGATCGTGCCTGATCTCCATGGGCGAGACCCGCGTCCTCTGCACCGCCTCGGTTGAGGCGGGTGTACCTCCCTGGCGGAAGGGGAGCGGCCAGGGGTGGGTAACCGCCGAGTACTCCATGCTCCCCCGGGCGACCCAGACCCGCAACCGCCGGGAGCGCGGCCAGGTCGGAGGGCGTACCCAGGAGATCCAGCGCCTCATCGGCCGCAGCCTCCGGGCGAGCGTTGATATGCAGGCGATGGGCGAGTGGACCGTCACCGTGGACTGTGACGTGCTCCAGGCCGACGGCGGGACCCGCACCGCCTCCATCACCGGCGGCGCCGTCGCGCTGTACGACGCCTGCCGCTGGATCGCGGGGCGGAGCGGGCGCGAATCCCCCTTCCGCACGCTGGTCGCCGCCATCAGTGCCGGGATCGTGGACGGGCGGGTCATCCTCGACCTCGACTACTCCGAGGACGTCCGGGCTGAGGTCGACTTCAACCTGGTCGCCCTGGAGAGTGGGGGTTTGATCGAGCTGCAGGGAACCGGGGAGCACGGCTCGTTCGACCGCGCCCAGCTCGACGCCCTGGTCGACCTGGCGCTCGGCGGGATCCGGGAGCTCAACCGGGCCCAGCGGGAGGCCCTCGACTGATGCTCCACCTCCTGGTCGCCACCCGGAGCGCCCACAAGCTCCGGGAGATCCGGCAGATCCTCGCCCTCTACCCGGAGATCGAGCCGATCGACCTGACGGATGCGGGGATCCCGGAGTCTCCCGACGAGGACGCGATCGAGGCATTCGAGACCTTCGAGGAGAACGCAATGGCCAAGGCACGGTTCTTCGCCACCCGCAGCGGCCTGCCGGTCCTGGCGGACGATTCGGGGCTGTGCGTGGACGCGCTCGGGGGGGCGCCCGGGGTCCGCTCGAAGCGCTTCTCCGGACGCACGGACCTGAAGGGCGCCGAGCTGGACCGGGCCAACAACGCCCTGCTCCTGGAGCGGCTCGCCGGCGTGTCCGAGGAGCAGCGGACCGCGCGCTACGTGTGCGCGGCGGCGGTCGTCTTCCCGCACGGGGTGGAGGAGGTGTTCCGGGGCACCTGCGAGGGGATCATCCTCACCGAGCCGCGGGGCGCGGGGGGGTTCGGGTACGACCCGCTCTTCTACCTGCCCGACGAGGGAGCCACCTTCGGAGAGGTTGCGCCGGAGCGGAAGGACCGGGTCAGCCACCGGGGGAGAGCCGTCCGCGCGGCCGGGGAGTGGCTGGTAAAAGGGGTTGACCCTGCGGAGGGAAACGGATAAATTTTCCGGGTTAAATCGGGGCGTGGCGCAGTCCGGTTAGCGCGCCTGCTTTGGGAGCAGGAGGTCCCCGGTTCGAATCCGGGCGCCCCGACCTGGAGGTGATGGGCGCCAGTAGCTCAGCTGGATAGAGCAACGGCCTTCTAAGCCGTAGGTCATAGGTTCGAGTCCTATCTGGCGCGTAGGCCAAGTGCAGCCCCCGTCGCAGCTCGCGGCGGGGGTTTTTCTTTGGCTCGGGCTCTGCCGTCAGGCGATCCTGCCGCCCAGGTTGAGCAGGATGCGGCGCGGATCCTCCCACCCCGGGAGGGAATGGAGCACCTCGCCCATCCGGAACAACAGGCCGCGCAGGTTGGGAAGCACCTCGCCCACCACCGTAGACACCGCGTGGAGCCCGACCAGGGCGCCCACCTGCACCACGGTGTTGTACAGCACGGCCGCGCCGAGCGCCTCGCCCCACGCAGCGTCGTCCACATCCGGGCCCCCCGCGCGGGCCAGCTCCCTGCGATAGCGGGCGGCCAGCGCAGGCTCCATCTCCGGACAGGCCCGGAACATCTCGCCCGTCTCGAGGTACCGCTCGAACTTCCCGGTCAGCACCTTCGCCAGGTCGCGGAGCGCGTGGGCGTACTTGGCGTTCTCCCAGTCCAGCAGCAGGAGGCGGCCGCAGCGTACCACGCACTGCCGCCCGGACGCCAGGTCGTCGTGCACCAGGGTGTGGAACGGGCCGGGCCGCAGCACGGCCGTCTCCACGGCCTCCAGCAGCGCCGCCACCTCGGCCGCCGGTGCCACGGCGAGGGCCTCGCACCACCCCGCCAGCGCCATGGTGCCGCGGGCGAAGCGGCGGGCCGCGGCGTCCACGCCGTCGTACCGCGCATCCGGCCCGTCGGGGTCGATCCCCATCCGGAGCCGCGCCGCCCTGTGCTCGGCGCACCGGCCCGCCGTGGCAGCGTGCAGCCGCGCGAAGCTCACCGCCAGCAGGTCCCCCACGCGCCCGAGCGGCACGGTCCGGTCACCCGGTCCCAGGTCCTCCAGCACCAGCGCGCCGCCGGGGATCCACGCCAACCGTAGTGCCCGGTCGCAGAACGGCGGGTCCGCCAGCTCCTCCAGGAAGGCGTACGCCGCCGCCTCCTCCAGGAAGTCGCGCGGCACCTCCTCGCCCGCCGGGGCGCCGTACCATGGCGCGGCCAGGTGCTTCACCACCACGGTCGCGGGGGCGCCGGCCGGGCCGGAGAGCGCCACCCGCCACACGTGCGAGATGCGCGACGAGAGCGCCTCCATCGGGTGCGCCCGCACCGGGCCGCCGAAGCGCGCGGCGAGCGCCGCCTCCAGGTCGGCGCGCAGCCCCGGGGGGAACGGCGCCGCTCGCGGGGCCGGGCCGGCGGTCGCCGCGGCCGGAGGGGCTGCCGCGCTCACGACATCTTGATGATGAAGGCCAGCGCGTAGTACGGGGGCAGCGACGAGGCGCTGTTCACGTGCACCGCCGTCGAGGTCTGGTGCGTGTGGTTCCCGGCCGTCTGCGTCTTCGCGTGCGACACGCTCCTCGCGTCCCGGTCGACGACGGTCACGGACCCGCCGCTGCCGGCCTTGTTCGCGTACCAGTGCGAGGGTACCCCGTGGTTGTGGGCGCCCGCGGACAAGACGGTGACGTCCGCGGACGCGTTGTGGGAGTGCGACGAGGAGCCCCCCTGGTCGTTGACGGCGGGGTCCGTCTGCTCCGTGCCCGCGCCTAGGATGAAGCGGTTGACCAGGTCGGGCGTCCCGGGCGACCCGTCGCACAGGCTCCAGCCGGTCGGCACGTCGCTGGCCGACCCGGACCACATCACGATGGTGCCCCGGGGCACCACGCCGAAGACGTCGGGCGAAACCCCCACCGTCTCCGACGCGGCGACCGTCTGGCCCGTGAAGTGGTTGCTGGCCAGCAGGGTGAACACCGTGGTCGAGGCGACGCTCACCCCCAGCGTCCCCGAGGCGGAGCCCGGCACCGGGAGCGACAGCGTCGTGTTCGTGATGGTGGCGTAGGTGGCGTTCTCCACGGAGTACGTGAGCTGCACCGGCGTCTGGCCGGTCGCGTCGGTGATCGAGTTGGGGTTTGCAGAGAGCGTGGCGACCACCGGGGCCACCTTCACGATCTCCACCGCGAAGTAGCCGTCGTCGTATCCGGGGACGTTCGCGTACGAGAGGTAGAGGTAGGTGGCCCCCGCCGGCTGGTAGCTCCGCAACCCTACGATCCGGAACGAGACCGAGGCGTTCGTCCCCACGCCGAGCACCGTGCCGCCGCTGGGGTTGGAGGGCTGCGCCGTCCAGATGGGATAATCCCCGTCCCGGTTCGGTTCCACCCGGTCCCAGTAGTTCCCGTAGCTGCCCGCGAGCACCACGTCCAGGTCGGAGGTGTTTCCGGCGTCGGTGAGCGCGCCGGGGGCCGTGGTGCCGGCGGGGGTGAAGACGAACGAGAAGGCGAAGGTCGGGGGGTCGACGCCCCACGCGGCCACCCCGTCCGGGACCAGCGGCTCGGGGCCGGGGTTGGTGAGCACCAGCAGCAGCTCGTTGTCGGTTCCTCCCGTGAAGACGAAGTCCTGCCCTGCGAAGCCCACCAGCAGCTCCAGCTTGCGGTTCCCCTGCTGCGGCGCCGCGGCCACGTTCACGAAGACCGACTGCGTCCCCGCGCCGAGCGGTGCGCCCGTGAGGCCCGCCATCACCAGCGTCAGGTTCCCCGCCCGCGCCGAGCCGGTCGCCGTCACGTCCGACAGGGAGAAGGTCAGCGTCTCGCTCACCTGCAGCGTCACCGCCGCGGCGGGCGCCAGGGCCAGATACGCCAGCCCCGTCACGTCGTCCGTGAACGCCGCCGCCGTCCATCCCTCGGCGTCGACGTGGATGGCCTGCACCTGCTCGTTGGTCAGCAGCCCGTTGAAGTACAGATACAGCGCGCCGCTGTCCTCCGGCGCGGTCCCGTACTCCGCGGGGCTCCCGGCGGCGATGGCGATGGGACCGCTGGTATGGTTCGCCAGCGTCAGCGACGCCTGGTTCAGCGACGGGTCGGAGGTCAGGTAGATGGTGGCCGTGCCGTCGTAGTTCCACCACCCGGCGTCCAGCGTCTGCACCTCGGTCCCCGTGTAGAGGCGGCGGTTCGGCATGGGAGTGGCTCGCGTTGGGGTCAGAAGGGGGAGGAGGTGCCGGGCCCGGTCAGGACCATCCAGCCGTCGGAGACGTGCTGCGGCGAGTACGAGAGGGTGCCGGCGGCGCTCGGCGCGTCCGCCAGCGTGGTGGAGGCCCACGCGCCGCCCGCCACCGTCACCCACGTCCACTCCCCGGAGGCGACGCGGGGGCGGACCAGCGACATCGGCGGCGGGGCGTCCTCCCCGGCCGGGAGGTTGCTCCCGGAGAGCACGGGCCCCGCAGCGAACGCCACGGCCAGCGACCGCAGCGCGTCCGCGTACTGCGAGGGCGGGATGGACAGCGTGCCCACCGGCAGGATCCCCGTGGTGGCGTGCACTTGGCCGCGCGGGTCCAGCAGCAGGGTCACGGTCACGTCCGGCGCGCTCTCCGCCCGCGGCGTGAGCATCACCGTGTCGTCGCCCGGCGGCGCGACCGGACCGTTGCTCCCGGCGGCGGCCGGGGCGTAGAAGGTCGTCCAGTCCGTCGCCCCGTCGGCCGACGTCCAGAAGCCCACCAGGGTGTCGCCGAGCTGCGCCGGAGCACCCAGCTTCACCGGGAAGCGCACCCGCGTCAGCCCGCCGTCCCACGCGGCCCGTTGCTCATCGTCGCCGCCCAGCACGGCCGCGGCGAACGACGTCCACGACTCGTCGGTGGCCGCGGGTCCCGCCAGGGAGAGCGTCAGCGTCGCACGGGCGAGGACCAGCGGCTGTCCCAGGAGGATCGCGGTCCCCACGTCCTCGCGGAAGCGCTCCGGCAGCGCGAACGCCAGCGCCTCGCGGACCGCCTCGAAGAACGGGGCGAAGTAGGTCGCGCCCCCCGACCAGAGCGCCCCGGCGAAGGCGGCGAGGTTCGGGTCCTGCCCCGCCATCACCTCGTCCATGGACGTACCCAGCGGCCAGGCGCCCCCGGGGGCCACGGACCAGAGCACCGACTCCCCGTCCGCGGAGAGGCCCAACGCGCCCAGCGGCGACCCGTCGGCGGAGTAGAGGTCGAGCGCGCGGTCCAGGTAGTTGGGGAGCACCCACCCGAAGACGGGCGAGGTCGCCGGCGCGGGGGTGCTCTCCGACGTGCCCGCGGTCGAGAGCCAGCGGAACAGGAGCCGCGACGGCTGGACGACGCGGGGCGGGAGGAATGCCGTGCCCGCGGGGAGGTCCAGCCCCGGCGGCGGCGCCAGCCCGCGGGCCACCACCACCCCCGGCGACTCGTAGTCGCGGAACTGCCCGAAGGTGTCCACCAGGCGCAGGCGCTCCACGGCCAGCGTCCCGGCGCGCACGGGGTTGAAGCCCACCTGTGGCAGCGGCGAGAGCGAGCTCTGGTCGGCGACGGCCGCCGCCACGGCGGCCACGAAGGGCTGCACCGGCCGGGGCGCCAGCGGGTCGGCCACCGCCATCTGCAACGTCTGCCGCCGCATCAGCATCTCCTCGCCCATCCCGCTCATCCCCTGCGCCAGCAGCGGCATCGTCGCCACCGCCGCCAGCGCCTCGGCCACCCGCGGGTCGTCGCTCCCCGTCCCTTCCATCCACCGCCGCAGCGACCCGGCCAGGTCCGTGGCCGCGCCCGCGGAAAGTACCGCGGTCCCGGTGTAGCCCTGCCGCGCCTGTGGCGGCGTGCCGTGGTAGACCAGGTCGATGGAGTCGGCGTCGAAGCCGAAGCCGTCCAGGATGAAGTCCGGGCCGTACGGCGCCGGGTCGGTCGAGGGAAGGATGGGCTGCAGGGGACCGAAGGACACGTCGTACTGGAGCAGGAGCGGCAGCCAGGGCGTCCCCGACCACGACCCTGCCGAACGCGGCGCGGGCGCGACGCCGGTGTACGTGACCGCCCCGGTCGGCTCCCCCTCGACGAACGCGGCCGCCGCGGCCTGGAGCAGCGCGACCGTCCCGGCGAAGTCCATGCGGGCGGGGTTGTTCGAGCCGCCGCCCCTTGAAATTAGCTGGGCGATCGCAGGCTGCAGCCCGATGGTCCAGAAGTATGCGTCGGACACCGCGCCCTGAAAGGTCTCCACCGTGAAGCCCAGCGGGGCGGCGTACGGCTCGCCCATCTCCCCGCTGCCCACTCCCGCGGCCTCGCTTCCCGGGATTGCCCCCGCGGCGAGCGTCACGTAGGACACGAGCTCGTGGTTGGTCCGGCACCGGAGCAGGCCGCCGCTCTCGCCTGCGGGGTCGGGACGGCCACGGGGGACCACGTCGGCGCCCGACAGGACCAGTACCGGGTCCCCCGGCCGCCGGAATCGCGGTGCCACCCCGTCACCGGCCAGGCGCAGCGACGGATCGAGCGCCGCGGCCAGCGCCGCGGACGCCGCGTCCACCTCGGCCTGCAGGAGGTCGGCGGCGCCGCCAGGGGCCGAGATGGCCCCGATCTCGGCCATCTCGGCCTCCAGGTACCGCCGCACGTCGGTGAGCCGCGTCCGTAGGGCCGGGGGCGCCAGTAGAGGCTGGTAGGCCGTGACCAGGTACTTGTACCAGTCCACGAACACCTGGTGGCGCCGCGCGGCCACCTCCCGGCGCAGGTCGTCGAGCCTGAGCTGGAGCACGTTCAGCTGGTCGAGCTGCGCCCCCTGGCCGGCGGGGAGCGTCGCCTCACCCCCCTCGCCCCCGTCGCCGCCGTCGTCCGCCGCGACGACGGACCACAGCGTTCCGCCGGGGAGCGAGCCGAAGCCCGCGGCGTGCACGAGCTCCTCGAACTCCTCCAGCGAGTCGGGCGTGAGCGGGCGCGACAGGAGGCCGAACTGGAGCGCGTTGAGGAGCGCCTCGGTGTTCGAGAAGTCCTGGTCCGGGTGCGCCACGGCCAGCGCGCCGGCCATCAGCGCCGACAGCGCCTCCTGCGGCGACGCGGCCAGCGCGGCGGTGAGCGGCGCGGGTGCGGCGCCGAGGTACGTGATGGTGGGGTCCCACCCGACCTCGTCGATCACCCCGGTGCACAGCGTCTGCGTGGGCGGCGCGCCCTCGGTCCACGTCCAGCCGTACGGGTTCTCCCCCGGCAGCACCTGGCCGCTCCCCAGCGGGTCCGCGGTCGGGTCGCTGTACCACCCCTGCACGTAGTAGGTGAGGGTCTGTCCCGAGGGGTCGTAGCCGGACAGGTCCTCCAGCGCGTCGTAGAAGCCGAAGACCGTGCAGCAATTGGGATAGTACGCCGCGAACGCCGGCTCGCCGTAGCCCACCGCCGTCAGCGGCGAGAGGCGCTCCACGCCCTCCGCCTCCGCCCAGCCCTGCGCCGGGAACGCCTGGCCCAGGTAGCGGAAGTTCTGTCCGGGGGTAGCGCCCACGGGCACCGTGGGCTGTGCCAGCCCCGGGGGGGCCGTGGGCGTGGTGGAGAGGCGGTCACTCTCCACCACCCAGCTCGACACCGTGGATGCCCCGCTGGAGGTGGTCACCACGATCCGCTCCACGAGCCAGCGGTTGGGCACGGCCGGGAAAGCTATCGCCCCGCCGCTCTCCGCCTGGACGGCGTTGCTGAGCCCGGCAGGGAGGGTCCAGTGCAGGTGGATCCCGGCCGGGAGCGACACCGCTCCCTCGAACGGGCCGGAAGAGGCCAGCACCCGCGTGCTCACGTATGGCCCCCGGTTGTGCACCGCGCCGTCCGATGCGTACGGCAGCCGCGCGAAGTCCGCCATCGGCGCCTGGCCGTGGGCGGTGTTCACGTCCAGCGGGCTCACGCAGAGCGCGGAGACGCGGATGGGGACGATGAGCGTGACGGGTTCGGGCATTCGGGTGGCGGGGGTTCCCGGTCTGCGGTGACGGTGACGGACGGAGGAGCCGCGGTCGGTCTCCCGGCGCGGGTCAGCCGCCTGCCTGGAAGCGGACGACCTGCACGCCTTCCACCATCTCCAGGCCGAACTCCGCGGCGGTGAAGGCGGCGCCTGCCGGCCTCGGCGAGCCCCACACCAGGTCCTGCATCGATGCGGCGAGCGCGGCGACGGAGACCACACCGGTGCTCGCGGAGCGCAGCGGGACGGGCACCGTGGTGCCGGTGAAGGAGCCGACGCCATTCGTCCCGTCGGCCGAGGCGTAGCGCAGCTCCTTCTGCCACCCCTCGCTGGCGGCCTCCACGCCGAAGTGCAGCGCCTCGGCGGGCTCGCGCAGCTCCACCAGCGCCACAGTGCCGGAGAAGAGGCAGAGGAGGAGCGACGGCGCCACGGTCTCCAGCCGGAGGAGGGCCAGGGGCCGCGTCCCCGCCGAGTCGGCGTATCCCCGCACCTCGATCCCCGGCCACCCCGCCACCACGGCGGAGCGGAGGAGGAAGCCGCTCACCTCGCCATCCCCGGCGTCCTCGCCCTCGGTGCGGTCGCCCCTGCGCGCGGCGAGCGCCGCCGCGGGCGTCGCGGCGAGTCGGCGCGTGCGCGCCAGGATCTCGCGGCGAACGCGGGGTGCCCGCGCCCGCGCGGCGGCGAGGACCCGGGGCCGGGCCGCCTCAGTAGTGGGCTCCGCCGTGCCCGCGAAGCCGACCGAGTACGCGCCGTCGAGAAGCACGTCCATCCAGTTGGGGTCGAGCTGGAAGAAGCGAAGCGACTCCACCGGGAGCATGCGCTCGTCGGGCACCAGGTAGTTGAAGGGGACGCCGTAGAGCAGGTGCAGCCGGGTCAGCCAGGCGACCACCAGCGCCAGGTCGCTCCCCTCGGCGTCGTCCACGGCCACGGGGGGCTCCGCGTCCAGGCGCGTGGCGCGCGCGCGGAGATCGATGCGGGGGAGCTGTCGGGCCACGGCGCCTCTCAGGGTGCGGAGTCTGCGGAGATGCGGGCGGCCGCGGGCCCGGCCACCCCCGCCGCGGCGGCCACGAAGCGGGTCCGCCGCGCGTCTCCCGCGCCCGCGGCCACGCCCGCCACGCCGGCCAGCGTCTCGTCCAGCAGCGCCGCCTCGAGGGCATTCACCGTGGACTGCGCCTGCGTCAGCTTCCAGCGGTACAGCGCGGTGGCGTAGGCGTTGTCGCGCAGCGCCAGTAGGCGGCCCAGCTCCCACGCGGCGGCATAGGAAACGTCGAACATCCCCGTGGTGGGGTCGTACCGCAGCAGCGGCGACGCGGCGACGTACGGCGGATCCACGAACCGTGGGGTGCCGAGGGGGAGGAGGGGCCCGCGGTACCACGACACCGTCGCGTCGCCGTCCACCAGCGCGTGGTCCATCGCCGTGTAGCCCAGCCCGAAGGCGTCGGCGACCGCCGCGTCCGCCTCCACGTCTCCCGACGACAGGCTGTCCACGGGGAGCTGGATCCCGGACGGCGAGACGTCCACCGCGGTGAGCAGCCCCTGGAAGGTCTGCTCCAGGTCCACCGAGCCGAACGTCCACTGGTGCAGGACCACCAGGCGTACCGCGTCGGTGCC
>DATAAL010000686.1:0-1751 GCA_036260145.1 Longimicrobiaceae bacterium
CAACCCCGACGCCGCGTACGGCGGGCTGATCGGCACCCTGGTGGTGGGCTTCCAGCGCGCCGCCTTCTCCAACGAGGCGGGCGCGGGCTCGGCGGCCATCGCGCACTCTGCGGCCAAGACGCCGTACCCGGTGCGCGAGGGGATCGTGGCGCTCCTGGAGCCGTTCATCGACACGGTGGTCATCTGCACCATGACCGCGCTGGTGATCGTGATCACCGGGGCGTATAACAACCCCGCGTACGCCGAGCTGATCGAGCAGAGCAAGGGCGCGGCGCTCACCTCGCGGGCCATGGGCGAGCACATCGCCTTCTTTCCCTACGTGCTTTCGCTCGCCGTCTTCCTCTTCGCCTACTCCACCATGATCTCCTGGTCGTACTACGGAGAGCGGTGCTGGGCGTGGCTCTTCGGCGACCGCAGCTCGGGGATCTACCGGGGGCTCTTCCTCCTGTTCGTCTTCCTCGGCTCGATCATCACCTCCACCAACGTGCTGAACTTCGGCGACCTGATGATCCTGGGGATGGCCTTCCCCAACATCCTGGGGGTGGTGATCCTGAGTGGGAACGTCAAGCGCGAGCTGGACGCCTACTGGGCGCGCTACAAGGCCGGCGAGCTGGAGCTCCGCCGGCCGTCCGCCGCGCGCTGATCCTCACCGGGGGAGGACCATCAGTCCTCCCCCACCCCCTCCTCCGCTCCGGCGCGGCGCCAGCAGCGCCTCCAGCTCCTCGCGCGTCCACTCCTCCAGCGTTCCCTCCCGCACCACCGCCCACACCACCCGCGCGCCGTTGACCGCCACCTGGACCCCGCGCGCCAGCCGGTCCGTGTCGGTCCCGGGCCGGAGCTCGCCCGCGGCGACCGCATCGTCCAGCAGCGCGCGCAGCTCCTCGCGCTCCACGCGGAAGTACTCCAGGGCAAGGGCGTGGAACTCCGGGTCCGTGAGGTCGAGCTGGAAGAAGGCGATCTGGTTGGCGAACTCCTCGGGCGTGCGGACGAACCGGGAGGCACAGGTGGCGAAGTCGAGGAGCGCCGCCAGCGGCGAGGCGTGCGCGCTCCGGGCGGCGGGCGACGATCCGGACGCGATCCTGCATGTGGACCGCGAGACCCTGACGCCGCGCCTCCATGTGGATGGAAACGAGGTCCCGGTGGCGCTCAGCCCGGGCGAGCTGTTCCTCACGGACCCCGGCACCGTCGCCGGGGAAGCGCTCCGGATGCGGGAGCGGGTCGGGGGGTGACCCGGCCCGCCTAGAACACCAGCGTCACGTCGTAGGCGATCGGCACCGGCCGGTTGGACGAATCACGCGCGGGGCGGAACTTCCAGTCCATCGCGGTGCGGCGGAGCTTGCCGTCGTACCCCCGGTCGCCCGTGGAGGGAAACTCCACGTCACGCACCGTCCCGGCCGCGTCGATCGACAGGCGGACCACCAGCTGCTTGCCGCGGACGCCCCCTGGTGGCCTCGGGGGCGGCAGGAGAAGGATCTCCGGCACCGGAGGCTGGATCCGACCCGCCCCCGTCCCCGGTCCGGTCCCCGAGCCGACCCCGCCCCCGCTCCCCCCACCGGAGCCGCCACCCGATCCCGCTCCGGTCCCGGTTCCGGTACCCTCGCCCTGGCCGGCCCCCGAGCCGCTCCCCGCTCCCCCGCCCTGCCCCGCGGTGCCGGACTGCGCGGGCACGGGCGTCGGCGTGGCGGGCGCCGTCTTCGCAGGGGTGGGCTCCGGCTCCGGAGGCGTCTCCGGCTCCTCCGGCGGAGTCTCCG
>DATAAL010000687.1:0-4410 GCA_036260145.1 Longimicrobiaceae bacterium
GTGGCGATCCCCACCAGCGCGCGGAGCAGCATGGCCGCCAGGGTCAGGTTCCCCGACGCGAGGAGGGTGGGGAGGATGTCGGAGAGGATGTGGACGACCTTCTCCTGCCGCTCGGGCGTTCCATCCTCCAGCCGGTCGAAGAGCGCGGTCAGGACGTCGTTCCACAGGTCGCGCTGCAGCTCCCGGCGGATCTCCGCGTCCAGCCGCCGCAGCTCCCCGGCATCCAGGAAGTACAGTGTCTCGCGGAAGTCTTCCCGGCTCACGGTGTAGACCGGGTCCGGCTCCTCGCCTCGGGGGTCCGGGACGGACCGGGGAGGGGCACCGCTGGCGGCGGGGAGGGAGGTGCCCTCCGGGAGCGCCTCCACGTACCGGTAGCGGAGGTACTGCCAGTCGCGCTCCCAGAGCAGGGTGAGGAGGTCGTCCTCTTCTTCCCGGAGCCGCTGCATGCGGGTGAGGATCTCCAGGAAGGCGCGCAGCTCCTCGTCCTCGAACCCGGGGTGGAAGACCAGCTCCCGGAGGCCGTCGCGGTAGAGGAGGAAGGCAAAGTCCTCCGCCCGGGTCTCCCCGCGATACACCACCTCCCCCTCCCACTTCAGCTCCCTCTCCTCCACCTCCAGCGCCAGCCGCGGGATGGCGTCCCAGAGCGCCGCCAGACGCCCCTGCACCGCCTCCACGAAGCGGTCGACCGCCGTGTTGCTCCCCTCGTACAGGAGGTGCACCCGGAGCGCGCGCCCCAGGTCGCGCACCAGCTCCTGCACGGACTCCCGCGTGGCGGGAAGTGGGTGGGTGGAGGGAGCGGATCCGTGCATGGCGGCGCGGGCTAGGCTCCGGAGGTCATCTCGGCGACCTGCGCCACGTCCTTGTCGCCCCGCCCGCTCAGGCACATCACCACCGGCCCCCTCCCGGCCCAGCGGGTCCCGTCGCGCAGGAGGTGGGCGATGGCGTGCGCGCTCTCCAGTGCGGGGATGATCCCCTCCAGCCGCGCCAGCCGCCCGAAGGCGTCCAGCGCCTCCGCGTCGGTCACTGACACGTACGACGCGCGCCCGGAATCCTTGAGATGGGAGTGCTCGGGGCCCACGCCGGGGTAGTCCAGCCCGGCGGAGATCGAGTGGGCGGGCGCCACCTGCCCCGCCTCGTCCTGCAGGAGGTAGGAGAGGCACCCGTGGAGGACTCCCGGCCTCCCGGCGGTCAGCGTGGCCGCGTGGCGCGGGGTGTCCACCCCCTCCCCCGCCGCCTCCACCCCCACCAGCTCCACCTCCCGGTCGTCCACGAAGGAGTGGAACATCCCGATGGCGTTGGAGCCCCCGCCCACGCAGGCGACCACCGCCGCAGGGAGCCGTCCCTCCACCGCCAGGATCTGCTCGCGCGTCTCGCGCCCGATCACCGACTGGAAGTCGCGCACCATCCGCGGGAAGGGGTCGGGCCCCACCACCGAGCCGATGACGTAGTGCGTGTCGCGGACGTTGGTCACCCAGTCGCGGATCGCCTCGTTGGTCGCGTCCTTGAGGGTGCGCGTCCCGCTGGCCACCGGGCGCACCTCCGCGCCCAGCAGGCGCATCCGGTACACGTTGAGCGCCTGCCGGCGGACGTCCTCCTCCCCCATGTACACGATGCAGGGGAGGCCGAAGAGGGCGCAGGCGGTGGCGGTGGCCACGCCGTGCTGCCCCGCCCCGGTCTCGGCGATGATCCGCTCCTTCCCCATCCGCCGGGCGAGGAGGACCTGTCCCAGCGAGTTGTTGATCTTGTGCGCCCCGGTGTGGTTCAGGTCCTCGCGCTTCAGGTAGACCGAGACCCCGCCCGCGGCCTCGCCCAGCCGGTGCGCCCGGTACAGCGGCGTGGGCCGGCCGACAAAGTCGCGCCAGAGCGCCCCCAGCTCCTCCCAGAAGGTGGGATCGGCGGAGGCCCGGGCGTAGACGGCGGCCAGCTCGTCCAGCGCAGTGATGAGGGTCTCGGGGACGAAGCGCCCCCCGTAGGGCCCGAAGCGCCCCGGAGCGGTCCCGGGGGAGGGTGCGGCGACAGAAGACATGGGAAGGTACGGCTATCCCGGTTGGTGCGGAGCGCGCAGCGCGTCCGCGAATCTGCGAATCTCCGCGGGGTCCTTGACCCCAGGAGAGCTCTCCACCCCCGAGCTGACGTCCACCACGCCGGGGCGGAGCAGCGAGACGGCGCGGGCGATGTTGTCCGCCCGCAGCCCGCCGGCCACCACCAGGAGGAGGCTCGTCGGGAGGAGGTCCCGGTACCCGGCGACCTCCTCCCACGGGAACCTCGTCCCCGTGCCGCCGCGCGCCTCCGTGGAGAAGCCGTCGAGCAGGATGGCGTCCGCCACCCCGGCGTACGCCTCCACCCCGGCGCGGAACTCGTCGGCGCTCCGGGGGCGGAGCGCCTTCCAGAGCGTCCACCTCCCCTCGGCGCGGAGGGCGCGGAGGAGTTCCGGCGGCTCGTCCCCGTGAAGCTGCAGGACGTCCAGCCCGGCGGCGGCGGCTGCGCGGCGCAGCCCGTCCGCTCCCTCGTCCACGAAGACGCCCACGCGCACCGCGCCGAGCCCGGCGAGGAGGCCACCCGCCGCGTCCGGGGAGACGGTGCGCCTCCCCCCCGGCGCCAGCACCACCCCCAGGTACGCGGCCCCGGCCGCGACCGCCGCCTCGGCGTCCGTGCGGCGGGTGATCCCGCACACCTTGAAGGGCGGCGCCGTCACCGGCGGGCGCCCGGGTTCCCCTGCCGGCCCACGAAGGCGGCGGCGGCGGCACGCAGGTCGTGCTGGCGCATCAGCGACTCGCCCACGAGTACTGCGTCTACACCCGCGTCGCCCAGGCGGTCCACGTCGGCGGGGGTGCGGATCCCGCTCTCGGCCACCAGCGTGACCCCGGCGGGGATCCGCGAGGCGAGCCGGACGGAGAGCTCCAGATCGGTCCGGAAGCTCGCCAGGTCGCGGTTGTTGACCCCCACCACCCCAGCCCCCGCGGCCAGCGCGCGCTCCGTCTCCGCCTCGTCGTGGACCTCCACCAGCGCGTCCATCCGCAGCTCGGAGGCGAGGCCGAGGAGCTCGGCGAGGAGGGCGTCGTCCAGGATGCGGACGATCAGGAGCACGGCGTCGGCGCCCGCGCCCCGCGCCTCCCACACCTGCAGGGGGTGCACCACGAAGTCCTTGCGGAGAACGGGGAGCCCCACGGCCGCCCGGACCCGCCCCAGAAATTCCAGCCCCCCCCCGAAGAACTCGCGGTCGGTGAGGACGGAGACGGCCGCGGCGCCCCCTTCCTCGTACGCCCGCGCCACCTCCACCGGGTCGGCGCCGGGGCGGATCTCCCCGGCCGATGGGGACCGCCGCTTGACCTCCGCCAGGAGGCGTACCTCTCCCGGCCGGCGGAGCGCGAGGGCTAGCCCGCGGGGCGGGGGCGCGTCCGCCGCGCGCGCGCGCAACTCGGCCGCCCGGGGAGCGAGCTCCTCCACCTCCCCCCGCTTCACCTCCACGATACGCTCCAGGATGCTCACGGCGGGCTCCGATGGACGTCCCAAACCGCGAGCGCGGCGACCGGCCCGGGAGGGTGCCGAAGGCCGCTCGCCGGAAGGGCCGGACGCCCCGCCCACGACGTTCTTGCGCTTCGGCTTACGTTCGGGTAGATTCTGTTCGGTGATTCTTCGGATCGCAATTCGATCCCAACCCCTGGAGACTTCGATGGCACTTACCAAGCGTCAGCGTCAGATCCTGGACTACGTCGAGAGCTTCATCGAAGCCTACGGGTACTCGCCCAGCTTCGAGGAGATCGCCGAGCATTTCGGGTACTCCTCCCTGGCGACCGTGCACGAGCACCTCTCCAATCTGGAGCAAAAGGGGCTGTTACGGAAGAACTACAACAAGAGCCGCTCGCTGGAGGTGGTCCGGGCGGACATAGGCGTGCTGGCGGTGGAGCTCCCCCTGCTGGGGTGCGTGGCCGCCGGTCTCCCCATCGAAGCCATCCCGGACGAGGACACCGTATCGGTTCCCCACGACATGGTCCGCTCGGGGAACAACTACGTCCTGCGAGTCAAGGGGAACTCGATGGTGGACGAGCAGATCCGTGACGGCGACTACATCATCGTCAACTCCCGGCAGACGGCGGAGAACGGCGAGATGGTGGTCGCGCTGATCAACGGAGACTCGGCAACGGTGAAGAAGTTCTACCGGGAGCGGGACGGGCGGATCCGCCTGCAGCCCGCCAACCCCACCATGCAGCCGATGTACTTCGCGGCGGACCAGGTGGAGATCCAGGGGATCGTCGTCGGAGTGATCCGCAAGTACTAGCAGGTGCAGCCGCAGCCCCGGGCGGAAAGGCGCACGGGGTACGATCCGTCCGGCCCCGGGGCCGGGGTCTTCGAGCAGGGAGACGAGCCATGCAGGGAGTACAGCCGGTTCCGTTCGTCGTCGGCCGGATC
>DATAAL010000688.1:0-12248 GCA_036260145.1 Longimicrobiaceae bacterium
CGAGCAGCGGGAGCGGGGCGATACCGCGCGGGACGCGGAGGGGAGGCTGGTGCTGCGCGGGGACCACGCCGCGCACGCGGCGGCCCCGGACGTCGCCTCCTTCCCCTACGAGTTCCCGCGGCCGGGGCGCTACCGGATCTGGGTGCAGGTGAAGCGCGAGGGACGGGTGCTGACCGGAGCCTTCGACGCGGAGGTGCGGTAGCGGGCGGAGGACGCTCCCGCCGCCGACGCCAGGGCGGCCCCGGAATCGGTCCGGGGCCGCCCCGTGTTGTACCGCCTGGCTGGCGCGGCGCTTGCCCTCCCGGGCGGCACTCCCCAGCTTCCCGGACCGCACCCCGAACCGGAGACCGGATGCCCGCACCGCTGTTCGCACTCGCCCTGCAGCTCGCCGGCCCCCCCGCCGGCGACACCGCGTACTTCCAGCAGGGGGTCGAATACCGGATCGAGGCGCGGCTGGACGAGCGCACCCACGTGCTCACCGGGCGCGCGCGGCTCCGCTACACCAACCGCTCCCGGAGCACCCTCGACACCCTGTACCTCCACCAGCACCTCAACGCCTTCCGCCCCAACAGCGCCTGGGCCCGGCGGGAGCTGGGCGAGGGAGAGACGCGCTTCCAGGCGTTGGGGCCGGCCGAGCACGCCTACGAGCGCTTCGGCGCGGTGCGGGTGGACGGGCGCGCGGTACGCCCGGCGTACCCGGGAGCGCCGGACTCCACGGTGGCGGCCGTCCCCCTTCCCGCCCCGCTCCGCCCCGGCGCCGCGACGACGCTGGAGCTGGACTGGAGCGCCCGCCTCTCCACCATCCCCCGCCGCCAGGGGAGACGGGGGCGGCACTACGACTGGGCCCACTGGTACCCCCGGATCGCGGCGTTCGACCGGCGGGGGTGGCAGCACCACCCGCTCCTCCCCCAGGGCGAGTTCTACGGGGAGTTCGCCCGCTACGACGTGACCCTGGAGGTGGCTGCCGACCAGGTGATCGGCGCCACCGGCGTCCCCGTGGAGGGCGACCCGGGGTGGCGGCTCGACGGCGGGCCGCCGCCCCCGGAGTTCCTCCGGCGCGACTTCTACCGCCGCCGGGACGCGGCGCGCGACGTGGGTGCCGAGTCCTCCGAGGACCTCGGTCTTCTGGCGGGGGAGCCCACCCCGGGGTGGAAGCGCGTCCGCTGGCAGGCGGAGGACGTGCACCACTTCGCCTGGAGCGCCTCCCCGACCTTCCAGTACGACGGGGTGCTCCGGCTCTCCATCGACGAGGCGGGGCGGACGGAGGAGCTCCCCGGCATCCACGTGCTCTACGAGCGGGGCGAGGTCGGCTGGCCGCGGGAGGTGGCGCGCCGCGCCTACCACGCGCTGCAGTGGTTGCAGGAAGTCTTCGGACCCTACCTGTGGCCGCAGCTCACCGTGGTGCACCGCCCGGAGCGCGGGGGGACGGAGTTCCCCATGCTGGTGATGAACTGGTCCCCGTCCGAGGGGCTGATCGTCCACGAGGTCGCGCACCAGTGGGCGCACGGGATGCTCGCCAACAACGAGTGGCGCGAGGGGTGGCTCGACGAGGGGCTCGTCTCCTTCCTCACCCACTGGTACTGGGAGCAGCGGGGGAACCCCGGGATCTGGGAGGGGCCGATGCAGTCCGCCGCGCAGTGGGAGCGGGCCGGGAGGGCGCAGCCCATAGCCACCCCCGGGGCGGGGTTCCGGGACTACCCCACCTACGCCGCCATGACGGGCACCAAGGCGTCGCTGGTCTTCCGGATGCTCCGGGAGCTGCTGGGGGAGGAGACGTTCCGCCGCGTCCTCCGCGCCTACTACGAGCGCCACCGGCTCCGCCACGTCTCGGAGGAGGACTTCCGCGCCGTGGCCGAGGAGGTGAGCGGGCGCAATCTGGACTGGTTCTTCCACCAGTGGCTCCACACCACGGCCACCCTGGACTACGGGGTGGGGCGGGTGGAGGTTCGCCGCCTCCCGGACCGGCGCTGGCGGACCCGGGTGGAGGTGCTCCGCGTGGGAGACGCCTGGATGCCGGTGACGCTCCGGGTGGGGGAGGAGACCCGGACCCTGGACTCGCGGGAGCCCCGGCAGACCGTGGAGGTGGTGACCCGCGAGCGCCCCGCGGAGGTCGTTCTCGACCCGGACAGGGTCCTGCTGGATCTGGACCGCGCCAACAACCGGAGGGCGGCGCCGTGATGCTGCTGTACGTGGCGCTGGGCGGCGCGGCGGGGGCCGTCGCCCGCTTCGCCGTGGGAGCGTGGGTGGGTACGCCCGCGGGGGCCGGGTTCCCCTGGGCCACCCTGGCGATCAACACGGTGGGGTCGCTCCTCCTGGGCTTTCTCCTGCACGCCCTCCCCGGCCGTCCGGGGGAGGCCGAGCTGCGCGCGCTGCTGGGTGTCGGCTTCTGCGGTGCCTTCACCACCTTCAGCACCTTCGGATACGAGACCGTCATCCTCCTGCGCAGCGGAGCGTACGCCGCGGCCGCGGCCTACATGGCGGGGAGCGTGGTGCTCAGCGTGGTCGGCGTCTTCGGGGGGGGGTGGCTGGCGGGGCGGGGATGACCGGCCTGGCGCTGGCACTGGTCCTGGCCTCCGCGGCGATACACGCCACCTGGAACCTGCTGGCGAAGCGCTCCGGGGGCGGAGGAGTCGCCTTCGTCTGGCTCTTCGCCGCGCTCTCCGCCCTGCTCTACGCCCCCGCCGCCGCCTGGGTCTTCCTGACCGCGCGCCCGGAACTGGGGGTCACGGAGGTGGTGTGCCTCGCGGGGAGCTCGCTTCTGCACCTGGCCTACTTCCTCCTCCTGCAGCGCGGGTACCGGGCCGGGGACCTGTCGCTCGTCTACCCGCTGGCGCGGGGGACGGGACCGGTGCTCGCTACCGCCCTGGCCATCGCCCTCCTGGGGGAGCGCCCGTCGCCCGTCGCCCTGCTGGGCGCGGGGCTGGTGGCCGCGGGAGCGTTCGGGCTCACTCTGGGCTCCCGCTCCCCGGAGGGCGGAGGAGCGAGGACCGCCGTCGTCTACGGTCTCCTGACCGGGATGCTCGTCGCCGCCTACACCCTCTGGGACAAGTGGGGGGTGGGCATCCTGCTCGTCCCTCCCCTCCTCTTCGACTGGATGTCCAACTTCGGACGGGTCCTCCTCCTCACCCCCCTCGCGGCGCGGCGCCGGGAAGAGATCGGCGCGGAGTGGCGCCGCCACCGGCGCGAGGTGGTGGGGGTGGCGCTGCTGAGCCCGCTCTCGTACATCCTGATGCTCACCGCCCTGTCCATAGCTCCGGTGAGCTACGTGGCCCCGGCCCGGGAGGTCGGGATCCTGTTCGGGACGCTGCTGGGGACACACTTCCTGGCCGAGGGGCACGCGCTCCGCCGCGTCTCGGCGGCGTGCCTGATGGTGCTGGGGGTGATCGCCCTCGCGGTGGGGTGACCCCGGGAGACGGAAAGGAGACAGGATGACGATCCCCGACTTCAAGCTGGAGCGCTACTTCGCCCGGTGGGAGTTCACCGCTCCCCACCTCCTCTGCACCTCCGACGTGGAGGGCCTCCCCATGGCGGAGCTGCTCGCCCTGGCGGACGATGAGACACGCGGGCTGTGGGAAGATCTGCGGCTCGGCTACACCGAGTCCGCCGGGCACCCCCTCCTCCGCGCCGAGATCGCCCGGCTGTACGAGGGCGTGTCCCCCGAGGAGGTGCTGGTGTTCGCGGGGGCCGAGGAGGCCATCTACATCTTCATGCGCGCCGCCCTGGGCCCCGGAGACCGGGTGGTGGTCACCTGGCCGGGGTACCAGTCGCTGTACGAGGTGGCGCGGAGCACCGGCGCCGAGGTGGACCTCCTCCCGCTCGACCCGGAGAACGGGTGGGCGCTGGACTTCGACCTCCTCCGCGCCACCCTGAGCCCCGCCACGCGCGCCCTGGTGGTCAACTTCCCGCACAACCCCACGGGCGCCCTCCCCGACCGCGGCGAGTGGGAGCGGCTGGTGGAGATTGCCCGGGAGGCGGGGGTCCTCCTCTTCTCCGACGAGGTGTACCGCTTCCTGGAACACCATCCGGCGGACCGGCTCCCGGCCGCCGTGGAGTCGTACGAGCGGGGGTGGAGCCTGGGGGTGATGTCCAAGTCGTTCGCGCTGGCCGGGCTGCGCATCGGCTGGCTGGCCACGCACGACGGGGAGCTCCTGCGGCGCCTGGCCTCGTACAAGGACTACACCACCATCTGCTGCAGCGCCCCGAGCGAGGTGCTGGCCCTGGCCGCCCTGCGTGCGCGGGAGGCGGTGCTGGAGCGGAGCCGCGGGATCGTGCGCGCCAACCTGGCCCGCCTGGACCCGTTCTTCACCGGGTGGGCGGGCGTGCTGGAGTGGATCCGCCCGCGCGCCGGGAGCACGGCCTTTCCGCGCTTCGTCCCGGAGGTGGAGATCGAGCGGATCGCCGAGGAACTGGTGGAGCGGGAGGGGGTGCTGATCCTCCCCGGGACGGTATACGACTACCCTGGCGGCCACTTCCGCCTCGGCTACGGGCGGACCGACCTCCCCATCGCGCTGGACCGCTTTGACCGGTTCCTGGCGGAGCGTTTCGGCAGGCGGTGAGGGTCCGGGAACGGGAGTGCGCGACCCCGATTACAACCCTGGAGCGCCCGGGTGGTGTCCTATCCATTAGGTCCCTGCGCGCCCGGACGTACGAGACGGCCGCGCCAACCGAGGTCCCGAACCGTGGAGGACGCCATGAGACACTGGCCAGTCTGCCTGTTCCTGCTGCTCCTGCTGGGTGCCCAGAGCCTGGAAGCGCAGTGCAGCCGCCTGAGCGGCCGGCGCTACCGGGAGTGCAGGGAGAGGATGGAGAGGAGCAACCGGTCCCGGTCCTTCACCGTCGAGCCGGTGCAGTTCGGGGTGCGGGGCGGGTATGACTTCGAGGAGGACGTAGGGCTCGCCGGGGCGCAGATCCGCATCCCGCTGGCCCCGCAGATCGCCGTGTCTCCCAGCGCCGACGTGTTCTTCGGCGACGACGAGGACGGCGACGGGACCGAGTGGCAGCTCAACGCGGACCTGCTGGTCCGCCCGTACGCGCTCGGCGGGCTGTACGGCGGGATCGGGGTGGCGTTCATGAACCGCGACTTCGATCCGGACGACTTCGACGAGGACTCAGAGACGGAGGTCGGCTACAACCTGCTGGTCGGGATCGAGAGCGGACCGCTCAGCGGGAGCACCCTCCGCCCCTTCGCCGAGGCGCGCTGGACGGGGATCGACGACTACATCCCCTTCCGCCTGGTGGCCGGCTTCAACGTGCCGATTTCCGGCGGACGGTTCTGAGCCTCCCGCGGGCGGGGAGCTGAATATTGCCAGCACGCTTGCATTCTGCGCGCGCGGCATCCGCGGCTCCCCGCCTCCACTCCATATGCAACTCGTTGCGGGATAACCGGCCCGCCCGCGGCCCGGCCGGGGAAAGCATCTTGCCATGAGTAGCATCACGCCCCCTTCGGATGCAGCTTACCCCCTCCTTCGCCCCTCCCCGGAACGAAGTATGGCAGACCCGAGAATCGAGTCCCGGCCGCAGCCGGCCGCTGGCCTCCGGCTGAGCCCCGCGAGCCATCCCGCGCCGAAGCCGAGAGAGATCCGGTCCGCGGCCGAGATCCGCGCCACCCCGGAGCGCTGCGGCCTCTGCGGCGGGTGGAGCCGGTGCACCCGCCTGAGCTTCTCGCACGACCGCGCGGACGGGCGCCTGATCCTGGACATGCACCTCTGCACCACGTGCGGGGACCGGATCGAGAAGCACCTCAAGCGCGCCATCCCCCTGCGCTCCATGGAGATCATACCGCTCCGGGAAGCCGGTTGAGCGCCGTGAGCAGCATCCCCTCCCCGAAGGGTACCCCCCGGCTCCTCCTCTCCGCCCGAAGGCGCTCCCGCGCCGGGTACCCCTGATCGCGGCGGACGCCTCCGAGGCTGGAGGTCCCCCCCCACCGCCGCCGGCGAACGCGCCGGGTCCCTCCGCGGGCCCGGCGCTTCTCGTCGCCGGCCGACAACGCGGAGGCGCCCCTGGAGTGGCCCGTCCCACGCCCCTAGATTGGTGCGGGTGTCCACCCTGTCCCGCTGACCCCCGACCCATGATCGCACCGCTCCCCCTGGTCCGCACCGGCGTCGTCCGGGGCGCCTGCCCCCACGACTGCCCCGACACCTGCGCCATGCTGGTACACGTGCGGGACGGCCGCGCGGTGCGCGTCCAGGGCGACCCGGAGCACCCGGTGACGCAGGGGTTCCTGTGCACCAAGGTGAACCGGTACGTGGAGCGCACCTACCACCCGGACCGGCTCACCGTCCCCCTCCGGCGCGTGGGGGAGAAGGGCGAGGGCCGCTTCGAGCCCGCCACCTGGGACGAGGCGCTGGACGACATCGCCCGGAGGCTGGGCGAGATCCGCGACTCGGCGGACGGACCGCAGGCCATCCTCCCCTACTCCTACGCGGGGACAATGGGGCTGGTGCAGGGGAGCTCCATCGACCGTCGCTTCTTCCACCGGCTGGGCGCCTCCCTCCTGGCGCGCACCATCTGCTCGGCGGCGGGATCCGAGGGGTGGAGGCACACCTACGGCGACCGGATAGGCCCCTCCCCTGAGGAAGCGGAGCACGCCCGCCTGGTCCTCCTCTGGGGGACCAATACCCTGACCTCCAACCCGCACCTCTGGCCGGCGCTCCGCCGCGCCCGGGAGCGGGGCGCGCGACTGGTCGCCATCGACCCGATCCGCACCCGCACCGCCGCGCAGTGCGACCTCCACCTCCCCATCCGCCCCGGTACCGACGCCGCCCTCGCGCTGGGGATGATGCACGTCGTCTTCCGCGACGGGCTGGAGGACCGGGAGTACCTGGAGCGCCATACCGTCGGATGGGAGGCGCTCCGCGAGCGCGTGCTGCGCGAGTGGACCCCGGAACGCGCCGCGGGGGTGGCCGGGCTCGGCATGGAGCAGGTGGAGGCGCTCGCCCGGGACTACGCGACCACACGTCCCTCCTTCATCCGGCTCAACTACGGGATGCAGCGCCACGCCGGCGGCGGGATGGCCGTGCGGGTGGTCTCCCTCCTCCCCGCCGTGACCGGGGCCTGGCGGGACGTGGGGGGTGGGGCGACGCTCTCCGTCTCCGGCGCCTTCCGGATGAACGCCGCTGCCCTGGAGCGGCCCGATTGGATCCCGCCGGGGACCCGAGCCGTCAACATGATCCGCCTGGGCGACGCCCTGACCCTCCCCGACGCCGGGGTGGGCGGCCCCCCGGTGCGCGCGCTGGTGGTGTACAACTCCAACCCCGCCGCCATCGCCCCCGATCTGGGAAAGGTGCGCGAGGGGCTGCGACGCGCCGACCTGTTCACGGTGGTGCTGGAGCACTTCCGCACGGACACCGCCGACTACGCCGACTGGCTCCTTCCCGCCACCACCCAGCTGGAGCACTGGGACGTGCACGCCTCGTACGGGCACCTGTACGTAACGCTGAACCGCCCCTCCATCGAGCCCGTGGGGGCGAGCCTCCCCAACTCCGAGATCTTCCGGCGTCTCGCCGCCCGGATGGGGTTCGACGAGCCGGAGTTCCGCGACACCGACCTGGAGCTGATCCGCCAGGCGCTGGACAGCGACCATCCCTGGATGCGGGGGATCACCCTGGAGCGGCTCCTGGAGGAGGGCTACGCGCGCCTGGAGGTGCCGCGGCCCTTCGCCCCCTATGCCTGCCCGGAGCGGCTCGACACCCCGTCCGGGAAGATCCAGATCCTGGCTCCGGCGCTGGAGCGGCTCGGCCTGGACCCGCTCCCCATCTACATCCCCCCGGCGGAGGACGCACGGACCGACCCGGAGCGGGGGTATCGCTTCCCCCTGATGCTCCTTTCCCCGCCGGAGCACCCGTTCCTGAACTCCACCTTCGTGAACGTCCCCGCCCTGGCCAGGGCCGCGGGTGGCGAGGCGAGGCTCCTCCTCCACCCCGACGAGGCGGCGGGGCGCGGCGTCCGGGACGGTGACCGGGTGCGGGTGTGGAACGAGCGCGGCGACTTCTTCGCCCGCGCCGAGATCACGGAGGACGTACGCCCCGGGGTGGCGATCTCGTACGGGGTGCGCTGGGCGATGCTCTCCGAGGGGGGACGTACCGTGAATGACACCACCTCCCAGGCGGAGACCGACCTGGGGGGGGGCGCGGTCCTGTACGACAACGCCGTGGAGGTGGAGAGGGTGAGGGCCTCGCAGCGGAGGGAGTCGATGCAGGAGTGCGAGGTGGCGGAGGTCATCGCGTGACCCCGGGTCCCGAGCCGCTTCGCACCCTCTACGTCTCACACTCCTTCCCCCTTCGTGGCGACCCCCTCTCCAACGTGGGGGGGATGCAGCGCGTAGCCACGGGTCTGCACGCCGCGCTCGCCGCTCACCCGGGGGTCCGGCTCTCGTCCCTGGTGCTGGAGACCTCGTGGGAGGACACGCCGCGGCGGATGATCCCCTTCATGGCCGGGCTTCTCCGGGGGATCCCACGTGCGGTGGAGACGCAGGGGATCCAGGTGGTCCTCTTCTCCTCCATGGTCACCGCCACGCTCGCCCTCCCGCTCCGCCGCCGCCTCGCGGCGCACGGCGCGCGGCTGGCCGCCATCCCCGTGGGGCTCGACGTGACCCTCCCCGTCCTCCCCTACCAGTGGCTCGTCCCTCGCGTCCTGCGCTCGCTCGACGTGGTGCTCCCCATCAGCCGCGCCACCGCCCGGGAGTGCCTGGCCCGCGGGGCGCCCCCGGAGCGGGTACACGTGATCCCCTGCGGGGTGGATACCGCCTCCTTCTCCCCACCCGCCGACCGCGCGGCCGCCCGCCGCGAGCTGCTGGAGACCCTCGGCGCCGCCGGGGCGATCCCGCCCGGCGCGCTCCTCCTGTGCAGCGTGGGGCGGCACCAGGAGCGCAAGGGGTTCCACTGGTTCGTGGGCGAGGTGCTCCCCCGCCTCCCGGCGGACGTCGTCTACCTCCTGGGCGGGGATGGCCCGATGACCCCCGCCATCCGTCGCGAGGTCGAGCGCCACGGACTCGGTGACCGGGTGCGGCTCCTGGGCCGGGTCTCGGAGGAGATGCTGGGGAAGCTGTACCGGGGTGCGGACCTGTTCGTGATGCCGAACGTCCCCGTGGTGGGGGACATCGAGGGGTTCGGGGTGGTGATGCTGGAGGCCGGGCTCTGCGGCCTCCCCGTGCTCGCCGCCGACCTGGAGGGGATCCGCGACGTGGTCCGCGAGGGGGAGAGCGGCCACCTGGTGCCCAGCGGGGACGCCGGGGCCTTCGCCTCCCTCGTCCTGCGCTACGCCGGCGACCGGGACGCGCTGGCCCGCGCCTCCGCGAGCGCCTCCCGCTACGTGGCGGACACCTTCTCGTGGGAGGCCGTGGCCGACCACCACCTACGGATCCTGCGCTCCGCCGCCCCCGTGGGGGAGAGACCTCGCTCCCTCGGGTCCGCAACGACGCCCTAGCCACCGGCCCGTCGGCGCCGCATCTTTTCACAGCCATCCTCGCAGCGCCACTCTCCAATCCGTGAGGTCGCCATGGACGAAGGCATCATTGCAATTCTCCTGGGGGGCCTGATCGTGTTCGTGCCCATCGCCGGGCTCACGCTCCGCTTCGCGCTCAAGCCGCTGATCGACTCGCTGCTGAAGCTGGCCGAGGCACGCCGCGCGACGCCCGACGTCCAGCTCCTGGAGCGGCGGCTGGCGGCCGTGGAGCAGGAGCTTCGCGGCCTGAAGGGGGAGATTCGGGAGGTCGCCGGCCCGAAGGAGGATTACGGCAGGCTACCGGGGCCGCAGTAGACCGGAGCTCGGGCGGAACCAGGGCAACACCGGAAACGAACGGCACGGTACCCGCGACGGGTACCGTGCCGTTCGTCATCCGCGGGGGAGCGCGGCGCGGTTCGCCGGGCTCCGGAGCGTTGCCGCTCAGCCCGCTTCCTCGAGATCCTCCCGCAGGATCCCGTACGCGTCCAGGTCCTCGAAGACGTCTCCCTTGCGGATGTGCTGCCGCAGCCTCCCCTCGTACCGCATCCCGATCTTCTGCATCACCCGTCCTGACGCGGGGTTGCGTGTGAAGTGGTGCGCGTGGACCCGGTTCAGCCCCAGCTCCCTCAGTCCGAACTCCACCACCGCCCGCGTCGCCTCGGAGCAGATCCCCTTCCCCCAGAAGGGCTTCCCCACCCAGTAGCCCAGCTCCGCGTTCCGGTGGTGCGCGTTAACCGCCAGGCCGATGGCGCCGGTCAGCTCCCCACTCTCCCGCAGTACGATGGCGAAGCTGGCGAGCTCCCCCCGCTCCCAGCCAGGGCGGTGGGTCCCGATCCAGTCGACGGCGTTCCGCTCCTCGTAGGGATAGGGGATGGTCAGGGTGTTGGCAGCGATCTCCGGCTCGTTCAGGAGCCGCGCCACCGCGGGCGCGTCCTCCGGGGTGAAGGGGCGCAGCAGGAGCCGTGCGGTGAGGAGCGCGGGCTGCTCCCGGTCGAACGGACGCGAGAGCGAGGGAGGCTCGGAGACGCTCTGCATCGGCGAGTCCTCGGTTGAGAGGGGGCCGCCTCAGCAGTAGCGCTCGAAGGCGTCTACCAGGTCCTGCGCGATCTCCTGCGCCGAGCGCCCCTCGATCTGGTGGCGCTCCAGCATGAAGGCCACATCGCCGTCCTTGAACAGCGCGATGGAGGGAGAGGAGGGCGGGTAGCCGTGGATGTAGCCGCGGGCCTTCGCGGTGGCTTCCAGGTCCTGTCCGGCGAAGACGGTGGCCAGCTTCTCCGGGCGCTTCCCCTGCCGCAGCGCCAGTGCGACTGCCGGGCGGGCGTTGCGCGCGGCGCACCCGCAGACGGAGTTCACCACCAGCAGCGCGGTCCCCTCGGTCTCCCCCAGCACCTGCTCCACCTCTTCGGGCGTCCGCAGCTCCTGCACGCCGAGCTGCGTCAGCTCGCGCCGCATGGGCACCACGAGCATCTCCGGATAGGGCATATACCTGGTCTCCTGACTGGATGTTGAGATCTACGACGGAAGCCGAAAGTTCGAGCGGGTTCCCTTCATCCCTGAATTATACGCTCCCGCCGCCGATGTGCATACCCCTCCCGGAGCGGCTACCGCGGGTTGGGCGTCCAGGGGACGTCCTCCGCCCCGCCGCGGCGGTTGGCCTGGCGCGCCAGGGTGAAGAGGAGGTCCGAGAGCCGGTTGAGGTAGACGAGCATCTCCTCGTCGACGCGCGCCTCGTCGGTCAGCGCGACGCAGCGGCGCTCGGCGCGGCGGCACACGGTGCGCGCCAGGTGCAGGAACGCCGCGGCCTCCCCCCCGCCGGGGAGGATGAAGTTGCGGAGCGGCTCCAGCTCCCCCTCCGCCGTGTCGATCCAGCGCTCCAGCTCCTCGACCCTCCCCCCGGGGAGCGTCGGGATGTGGGCGTTCTCGCGCCCCCCGTCCTCCGGCCGCGGGGTGGCGAGGTTGGCTCCCACCACCAGCAGGTCGGCCTGGACCCCGCGGACCCCGGCCGCCATCTCCCCCTGCCCCTCGGCCTCCAGGCGCCCGGCGGCCACCCCCAGCACGGAGTTCAGCTCGTCCACGTCGCCGTACGCCTCCACGCGCGCGTGGTCCTTGCGGACTCGCTGCCCGCCGAACAGGCCGGTCTCCCCGCGGTCCCCGGTCCGGGTATAGATCTTCATCGGTGCTCCGACGGCTCGGAAAGGGCGTGCAGGACCACCCGCCCCAGCGACCACTCCGTCCAGAGGAGGCGGCGGAGGACCTTGCGCGGGGTCCACTCCTCCCCCTCGATCTCCAGGAGGACCCCCCGGCGCTCCGGGGGCATGTGCGCGAAGTGCTGCACCACCAGGGCCAGCGCGGTGTCCAGGCGGCCCAGAGTGCGGTCCGGGGGCTCGGCCAGGGGGGAGGCACCCAGGCGGCTCAGCAGCCACCACTGGGCGCGCGCCAGCTCCTCCAGCGTCCCCCGGATCGTCCCCCCGCCCGGGAGGGGGCGTGCCGCCTCGGCCTCCGGGATGCGGCGCACCCGGCGGAGGAAGACGGAGCGCAGCTCGCCCAGGCATCGCAGCCCCCGGTTGATCTCCGCATTCTCCAGGGGAGGGAGGTCGTGCCCGAAGCACGCCGTGCTCTCCCCCGCGCCGACCCGGGCGCCGGTGCGGAGCCATTCGTCCACCGCGATCTCCACCTCCCCGTCCGGCGGGGGGACCGGTTCCCCCACGCCCGCCAGGAAGCCGAGCCACTCCACCACCTCCCCCTCCAGCGCCCACACCGCCGCTTCGGCGGTAGCTCCCCCGGCGGCGCACCCGGGGAGGGTCAGG
>DATAAL010000689.1:0-7793 GCA_036260145.1 Longimicrobiaceae bacterium
TCTGCGGCGACCCGGGGGAGTGGGGGAGGCTGGGCACGGCGCTGGCGCGCGTGGCGGAGCGGTCGCTCCGGCTGCGGCAGGTGGAGGAGGAGCGCGACACCCTCCGGCTCCGCGCGGAGGAGAGCGAGGCGCTCCACGTGCTGGGGCTGGCGGCCAACCGCACCCTCGACCCGGACGAGGTCCTGAACCTGGTGGCGCGCTTCACCCGTACCCTGCTGGGGGCGCACTACGTCACGGTGAGCACCAGCACCGACGGGCACATCCGCACCGTGGCCTCGGTGGGGCTCCGCGGGGCGCCTCGGGACGACCCCTTCGCGGCGCGCGTGGTACACGCCGGGAAGCCGCTCTCGATCGGCGGCGGGGGGGGCGCGTACCGGGTGGAGGACTTCCCCCTGCACGCCGAGGAGGGTGCCCTGGTGGGGCTGGGAGTCCCGCTTTCCCTCTTCGGGGAGACCTTCGGCGCGCTGGTGATCGGCTATCGCCGTCCGTACCCCCTCGCCTCGCGCGACGCCCGGCTGGCGCTCACCCTCGCCGGGCACGCGGCCGTGGCCATCAGCAACGCCCGGCTCCACCGGCAGCTCGCGGACCGCTCGCGGGAGCTGGAGCGGGCGTACGAGGAGCTGCGCTGGAGCTCGCAGGCCAAGGAGCGCTTCTTCGCCTCCATGAGCCACGAGCTGCGCACCCCGCTCAACGCCATCCTGGGCTACCAGAGCCTCATCCTGGACGGGATCGCCGGGACCGTGCAGGAGGAGCAGCGCTCCTTCCTGGAGCGGGCCCAGCGGGTGACCCAGAGCCTCCTCCTGCTGGTCAACGACGTGCTGGACCTGTCCAAGATCGAGGCGGGGAAGATGGAGCTGGTGATCCGGCCGATGTCGCTCCACGAGGTGGTGGAGGACGCGGTCGCCAGCGTCCAGCCCCTGGCCGACCGCAAAGGGATCCGGCTCAGCGTCCCGTCCCTCACCGGCTGTCCCGCCATCCGGACGGACGCGGACCGCGTGCGCCAGATCCTGGTGAACCTCCTTTCCAACGCGGTGAAGTTCACCGACCGGGGGGAGGTGAGGGTCTCCGCGTCGGGCCCCGACAGCTGGCGCAGCGGAGACGGCGCGCCCGCCCCGGCCGGGGACTGGAGCGGGGACGCGGGGTGGCTGGAGATCGCGGTCTCAGACACCGGACCGGGGATCGCCCTGGAGAACCGGGAGCGGATCTTCCACGAGTTCGAGCAGGTGGTGGGCGCCACCTCGCGGGGCGGAACGGGGCTCGGGCTCCCCATCTCCCGCAAGCTTGCGCGCCTGCTGGGGGGGGATCTCCTGGTGGAGAGCACGGTGGGAGTGGGGTCCACCTTCATCCTCCGCCTCCCCCCGGTGGCCAGGGTCGGCATGGGGCTTGCTGAACCATCCGTTCACGCCCGGGGCAAATAGGCCCCCGGATGACTTCCCCAGCCCGGAACGTGAACGAATGATGACGCGCGACTCTCTGCTCCGCACCCTGGCCGGGCCCGTGATCGCCCTGGCGCTGGCCTCCTGCGCGGACCTGGTGCGGCCCTCTGCCGCGGTGGAGGCTCCCGGAGCGGCGGCGCTCTCCGCCAGCAGCGGTTCCACGCTGCTGGAGTGCCCCATAGACGTGACCCGCTCGGACACGGCCACCGTCGGCCTGTCCGGCGGGGTGCTGGAGGTGGACGGGCACCGGGTGGTGATCCCGGCGAACACCGTGCTGGTCCCGACTCGGTTCTCGCTGATCGTCCCGGTCTCCAACTACATGGAGGTGTGGGTGAGGGCGGGGAGCGAGGAGCACTACCAGTTCTCCCGCCCCGTCTCGCTTACCATCAGCTACGCGCGCTGCACCCGGTCCAACATCGAGAAGCAGAGCCTGCGGATCTTCCATACCGACGAGTCCAGCAAGGCGATTCTCGAGGACATGGGAGGCACCGACGACAAGACGGCGCGGACGGTCACCACCACCACCGATCACCTCAGCGGGTACACGATCGGCGGGAACTGACCTCCGGGGGCACACGGCCGCCCGCCCCACGGTCCCTACCCCAGGCCCCGCAGGTGCTCCTGCGGGGCCTGTGTCGCAGCCACCACCCCGATCCAGCGATGTCCCCAGCGACGGTCGACGAGCACCTGCGGCACGCCTCCTCCCTGGAGCGCTCCGGCGACTGGGAGGAGGCGCTCCGCGCGTACCAGCAGTGCTTCCGCGAGGCCCTGGAGGTACGGGACGTCGAGTCGGCCGTGGACGCGCTGCGCGGGGGGGCGCGCATCCGCTGGCAGCAGCGCCGGTACGAGGAGGGGGAGGAGATGGCCGACCTGAGCCGCGAGATCGCCGAGCGCAACGGGCTGGCGCAGGCGGCGGCCCGGGCCATCAACATCCTGGCACTGCTCCGGCACTCGCAGGAGGACCTGGACGGCGCGAAGCACCTCTACCGGGTGGCGCTGGAGCGGGCGCGCGACACCGGCGACGACGAGCTGATCGGCCTGGCCTGCCAGAACCTGGGGGTGATCGCGAACATCCAGGGGGATCTCCGCGAGGCGCGGGTCCTGTACCTGGAGAGCATCGGCTCGTCGGTGCGCTCGGGGCACAAGTGGAACGCCGTCTCGGTCTACAACAACCTGGGGATGGTCTGCGCGGACCTGCAGGACTGGCTGGAGGCGGAGCTCTACTTCAGCCGCGGGATCGAGATCGCCGAGCGGATCGGGGACTCCCCCCTGCTGGCGCGGCTCTACGGGAACCGCGCCGAGCCCCTGATCCACGTGGGGGAGCTCTTCCAGGCCCGGGAGACCCTCGGCCGGGCGTTCGAGGTCGCCTCCCGGATCCAGGACCGGGGGACGCTCGCGGACATCGCGCGCTTCCGGGGGATGATCGCGCTGGCCGAGGAGGACCTCGCGGCCGCGGAGGAGCACCTCTCCCACTCACTCGCGCTCGCGGAGGAGTCCGGACAGGAGCTGGAGCGGGCCGAGGCGCTGCTGGTGCTGGCCCGGCTGCACTGGCTGCGGGGGGAGGGAGATGCCACGCGCGCGGCCGCGCGGGAGGCGCTGGAGGTCTTCCGCTCGCTGGGGGCCGCCGCGGACGTGGCGCGTGCCGAAGCGCTGCTCACCGGGTGGAGCAGGGACGCGACCGCTCCGGAGGTGCAAAGTTTGCAACCGACGGAAAGGAGTTCCTTCCCGGAGAACCCGTCCACTGGCGCCGTACAGACTCCCCCCTGATCAGGGCTGCGGGTACATGTCCAGCGGCATGTTGGTTGCTGACAGGACCCCCAACCATTTACCTGCGCAGGGGGTGCACATGCGGTACACACGTCATCCGGCTCTGCTCCTGTTTCTTCCGGCGATCGTGGCGATGGGGCTGGTCGCCTGCTCGGATCGCGGGCCGGACTCCCCCCTGGCACCCTCCTCGACCCAGCCGAGGTACGACAGCAGCGCCCAGTCCGACAGCACCGGGCGCAGCGGGTACATCATCGGCGGGAACTCCACCGGGGAGACCACCACCGCCGACACCACCAGCACCGAGCGTTCGGGGTACACGATCGGCGGCAACTGAGCCCGGGCCCTTCCCGTCCCTCCCCGTTCCGGGTGCGGGAGGCGGTCCCGGCGCTTGACTTCGGGGGCATGGAGGCGTGATATAAGGTCCGGTCCGAGACCGTGCGTCCGTCCCTCCCCTCCCCGAGCTCGATGCCCGACCCCAGCGATCGTATCCGCGCGCTCCGCGCGGCCATCGGCGTGGCCCCCGAAGACGCGGAGCTGCGCCGCCTCCTCGCCGACGCCCTCCTGGAGGCGGGGCACCCCGCCGAGGCCGAGGCCGAGCTGCGCGCCGGGCTGCGCATGGCGCCCGAGGACACGCGGCTCCGGCTGGGGCTGGTGCGGGTCTTCCACCGCCAGGGGAAGCTCTCCGCCGCCCTGGTAGTGATGGAGGACCTGCTGCGCGCGGGCGAGGGAGGCGCCGAGGTGCACCTGCAGCACGTCCGGGTCCTGCTGGACGCGGGCGAGACCGGCCGCGCCCGCCTGGCGTATCGGGAGGCCCGGGCGGCGGGCGCCGACGACGTGGAGCTGGCCGCGCGGCTGGGCGACGCCGTGCCCTCTCCGGCGGGGGCGCGCAGGATCCCCGCCGAGGGGGAGGAGGCGCCGGACCGGGAGGCCGAGGAGGAGGAGTACGACGCTCCGGACGACGACGGGGCGCCGGGGAAGCCGCGCGTCACCTTCGCCGACGTGGGCGGGATGGAGGCGCTCAAGGAGGAGATCCGGCGCAAGATCATCCACCCGCTGCGCCACCCGGAGCTGTACCGTGCCTACGGGGTAGCCGCGGGGGGCGGGATCCTGATGTACGGTCCGCCCGGGTGCGGGAAGACGCACCTGGCGCGCGCCACCGCGGGGGAGGCCGAGGCGGCGTTCCTGAGCGTGGGGATCCACGAGGTGCTCGACATGTGGCTGGGGCAGAGCGAGCAGAACCTGAACCGCCTCTTCGAGCAGGCGCGCGCCACGGCGCCCTGCATCCTGTTCTTCGACGAGGTGGACGCGCTGGCCGCGCGCCGGAGCGACCTGCGCACCAGCGCCGGCCGCACCCTGATCAACCAGTTCCTGGCGGAGCTGGACGGAGTGCAGGCCTCCAACCAGGGCGTGCTGGTGCTGGCGGCTACCAACGCCCCCTGGCACCTGGACCCCGCCTTCCGCCGCCCCGGGCGCTTCGACCGGGTGATCTTCGTCCCCCCGCCCGACGAGCCCGCCCGCGCAGCCATCCTGCGCGTCCTCTGCCGGGGCCGGCCCGTGGAGGGGGCGGACTTCGAGCGGCTGGCGAAGCGCACGGAGGGCTTCTCCGGCGCGGATCTGAAGGCCGTGGTGGACCGGGCGGTGGAGTGGAAGCTGGACGCGGCCCTCCGCGCCGGGCGGCCGGTGCCGGTCACCGGGGCGGACCTGGCCGACGCGACGAAGTCGGTGCGCCCCACCGCGACCGAGTGGTTCGCCACGGCGCGCAACTACGTGCTCTACGCCAACGAGGGCGGGCTGTACGACGACGTGAAGCCCTACCTCCGCTGATCCGGCCGCCGATGCGGCACCCGGGGCTGGAGCGCGCCAGGCTGCTGATGGACCACCGCCGCCACGCCGCGGCGGCCGAGGAGCTGCGCCGCGCGCTCCGTGACGAGCCGGAGGACTCCACGCTGCACGCCTACCTGGCGATCTGCCTGGCGGAGGACCCGGCGCGGCTGGACGAGGCGATGCAGGAGGCGCTGTGGGCCACGGCGTACGACCCCACCAGCCCCCTGGGGTGGTACGCCGTCTCGCAGGTGGAGCGGAAGCGCGGCCGGGGAGACAGGGCGGCGGAGGCGGCGCGCATGGCCCTGGGGCTGAACCCCCAGGCCCCCGTGCTGTTCGCCGAGGTGGCCGAACTGCTGCTGGCCCAGGAACGTCCGCGCGCGGCGCTGGAGCAGGCCGAGGCGGGGCTGGCGCTGGACCCGGACCACCTGGGGTGCCTGATGCTCCGGGGGAGCGCGCTCGCCCGCCTGGGCCGCCACGCCGAGGCGGGGGAGGTCTACGCGCGGGCGCTGGCGCTGGCGCCGGAGGAGCCGGCGGTGCACGGCAACGCGGGGTGGGCGCTGCTGCGCGCCGGCGAGGTGGCGGAGGCGGTGCAGCACTTCCGCGAAGCGCTGCGGCTGGACCCCACCGTCGACCCGGCGCGCCGGGGGCTGATGGAGGCGCTCAAGGCGCGCAACCCGCTCTACCGGGTGCTGCTGCGCGCCTCGCTGCGGCTCCCCTGGCTCCCGTCGCCGATGAAGTGGATGGCCGTGGTGGCGGGGATGCTCGTGGTGCTCTTCCTGGAGATGGCGCGGCTCGACGCCGGAGCGCCGGCCTGGGTGGTGCGCCCGCTCCAGGCGGGGGTGGTGGCCGCCGTGTTCCTGTCGTGGACGGCGAGCTCGCTCTTCGACCTCCTCCTCTGCTCCGACCCGCTGGGCCGCCACGCCCTCTCGCGCGAGCAGCGGCTGGCGGCGGTGGGCGTGGCCGCGGCGCTGTCGCTGGGGGCGGTCCTGGCCCTCCTCGCCCTGGGGGGGGCCGGCGGCGTCTTCGGCTTCACGGCGGTGGTGGCGGCGCTCTACACCATCCCGATCGGGGCCGCGCTCCGGGCCAAGCCGGGCTGGCCGCGCCGGGTGATGACGGCGTACCTCCTCGTCCCGCCGGTGGTGGCTGCCGGCTTCGTCGTCCAGCACCTCCGCAGCCCGGACGACGCCGGGCTCTGGTTCGGCGCCACCCTCTGGACCATCACCATGTCGGACCTGCTCTCCGACCTGCTCTCCGGGCGCCTCTAGCCCGCGCGGCGGGCCGGCCCTGGTGCGTGGGCGCCGCACCCGCTACCTTGGAACGCATTGCCGCCAGGGGTATCCCGCGCGAGGGCGCGGGGTTGAGAGAGTCCCTTGGAACCTGATCCGGATCACACCGGCGTAGGGAGCGCGGCGTGTCGCACCGATCGAAGCCCTTCGCGCCGCGCCCCGTCCGCCGGCCGATCCGGCTCCGTCCAGGCGCCACCCGGCCTCCCGGCGTGGCGCCTCGTCGTTGGGGGCGCCGCCCGGGGCCCCTCCTCCCGTTCCGGATCATCTCCCTCGCGCTTCCAGGAGGAGACGATGATCGACCGAGCCCGCTCCCAGCCCCCCCTCGCCGGCGACTACGGCGACGCCTTCCCCAGCTCCCGCAAGGTGTACGTGGAGGGGAGGTACGGCGTGCGCGTCCCCATGCGCGAGATCCACCTCTCCGGCGGGGAGCCCCCGCTGCGCGTGTACGACACCAGCGGCCCGCTGGGCGGCGACGTGCGCCGGGGGCTCCCCCCGCTCCGCGCGGAGTGGATCCGCGCCCGCGGCGACGTGGTGGAGACGGAGCGCAGCTACCGCCCCGCCGCCGGCACGCAGGCGGTGGAGATGCCGGAGTCGCTGCGGCGCCCCACGCTGCGGGGCACCGGGTGCGTCACGCAGATGGGGTACGCCCGACGGGGGGAGGTCACCCCGGAGATGGAGTTCGTGGCGCTGCGCGAGGGGCTGCCGCCGGAGTTCGTGCGCAGCGAGGTGGCGCGCGGCCGGGCCATCATCCCCGCCAACGTCAACCACCCGGAGCTGGAGCCGATGATCATCGGCCGGGGCTTCCGGGTGAAGGTCAACGCCAACATCGGGAACTCGGCGGTCCGCTCCTCCATCGAGGACGAGGTGGAGAAGCTGCGCTGGGCCACGCTCTGGGGGGCGGACACGGTGATGGACCTCTCGACCGGGAAGCACATCCACGAGACCCGGGAGTGGATCCTCCGCAACTCCCCGGTCCCCATCGGCACGGTGCCGATCTACCAGGCGCTGGAGAAGGTGGGCGGGGTGCCGGAGGAGCTGACCTGGGAGATCTACCGCGACACCCTGATCGAGCAGGCGGAGCAGGGGGTGGACTACTTCACCGTGCACGCCGGGGTGCTGCTGCGCTACGTCCCGCTCACCGCCCACCGGATGACGGGGATCGTCTCCCGCGGGGGGAGCATCATCGCCAAGTGGTGCCTGGCGCACCACCAGGAGTCCTTCCTCTACACGCGCTTCCGCGAGATCTGCGAGATCATGCGGGCGTACGACGTGAGCTTCTCGCTCGGCGACGGGCTGCGTCCGGGGAGCATCCACGACGCCAACGACGAGGCGCAGTTCGCGGAGCTGCGCACCCAGGGCGAGCTGACCAAGATCGCCTGGGGCTTCGACGTGCAGGTGATGAACGAGGGGCCGGGCCACGTCCCGATGCACCTCATCCACGAGAACATGGCCCGGCAGCTCGACTGGTGCGGCGAGGCCC
>DATAAL010000690.1:0-4751 GCA_036260145.1 Longimicrobiaceae bacterium
TCGTCGGCTCGACGGGTTCGCTACCCCGCTTCTTTCAGCGCTCCCCTCGCGGGAAGGCGCCTTGCGGATCGCTTCGGTCCCTACGACCAAGTTCCGGGAGGACTTTCACCTCCGGATCACTGTTCATGCTGGGCACACACGAACGAAGGAGCCCGCGGCCGACCTGGCCGTGGGCTCCTTTCGCGTGTGTACCCCGCCAGGAAGACCGGCGTCTACCGCCCTCCCCCGGCGGCGGGCTGTCCTCCGGCCGGCTGCGCACCCGTGGGCTGGTCCGGGACCACCCGGACGGTCTTCCCGCGCAGCTTCCCCCGGTCCAGCCGGCTGGCCTCGCGCTGCGGGTAGGCGACCGTGTTGGGGTCGCCGTCGGAGACGTAGCGCCGGGACGGGTTCCTCTCGTACGCCGCGAGCTGCCGCTCCAGGTGGTTGGGGGCCACGATGAACCGGTCCACCGAATGCGGGTCGAAGGCACGGTCCCAGGGGGACACGTTGGGCCCGCCCGACACCTCCAGAACCACCCTGTTCTCGTACGGCTTCCCGTTCCAGCTCCCTCGCCAGGCCAGCGCCCGGTTCCGCGGCCACATCCCGAGCGGGAGGGCGAAGGTCACGATGTCGTAGTCGGGCGGGAGGTACACCTTGATGGAGTCCTCGCCCCGGCCGATCCACTCCTGCACCTGCGCGTCGTCGCGGGCCCGGTCGAGACGGGCGTGGTACAGGGTGTGGTTGCAGACTTCGTGGCCGTTCTGCACCAGGTAGTCGATCTTCTTCCTGATGTTGGCCTCGCGCTGCGCGCGCGGGATCTCCCGGTCGGGCTTCTCGCTGAAGAAGTTGGAGGGGTGCCCGGCGGCCGGGAGCACGCACCACACGGCGCCGTTCCTCCACCCCGGGTTCCGCTCCTTGAAGGCGGCCCACATCCCCATCATGGTGTTGGGGTCGATCCTCCCGTCGGGGAGGTAGTAGAACTGCCCCAGCGAGGAGTCGTCGATGGTGAAGACGACGGGGGTGGTGCCCGCGGGGATGTCGATGTTCCCCTCGATCACCTGCCGCATGGTGACCGGCCGGTACCCCTTCTCGTACAGCGTCTGGAGATCCTTGCGGAAGTTGTCCGCCCGGCGGACGAACTCCCCCTCGTTGTTCCCGAGCCGATGGTACTCCAGCACCATGATCTCCCCCAGCTCGTTGGGAGTCAGGTCCGTCTTCGGGCCGTTGTCCTCGGCGCCGCGGGCGGGGGCAGGGGCCGATACCCCACCGCCGGCGGAGGTATCGGCGCCGGCGCTGTCGCCGGCCGCGGCCTGCCCGGTGGCGGCGGCCTTTTCCCCGCCCTCGCCGCCACACGCGGCGAGGAGCAGGACGGCTCCCAGGAGGGGGAGGAGCCTGCGGTTCTGGTTCAGCATCTAGTGATCCGGACTTTGTTACGTTCGAGTGGGGGCGTCCTGCCCCGGGGTCGGGGTGCCGGGGTGCAAGAGGTATGCTACCGGCGCTTCCTGGACCCGCGCGACGGCTGGGGAGCGCGGGCGCCGGCTTCCGGATCCTCCTCCGGAACCCCGTCCCTGAGCAGCCGCGGGAGGTGCTGCTCGGCGAGGCGGGCGAGCACCCGCTGGTACAGGGAGGCGGTGAGGCGGGAGGCGGCCTCCACGTTGCCGATGTAGAGCGACACGCTCTGGGGTGGCGGGACCAGCTCGTCCAGGATCTCCGTGTAGACCAGGGCGTGCTTGAAGTGGGTGCGGATCAGCGCCTCGTCCGCGCGGGCGGCGAAGAGCTCCATCCACAGGTCCTCTTCGGCGTTGCGGCGGAGCTGGCGCCGGATGTAGCGCAGGGCCCCGAGCGGGGTGATGTACCGCCAGTCGAACCCCCAGCCGCGGTGCCGCTCGCGGGCCAGCTCGGAGCCGGTCTGCGGGTCGCTGAGGAGCGACAGGGCGCGGGTGCGCACGATCTCTTCCTCGTCGCCCGTCAGCCCCATGATCTCGATGTAGCGGTCGATGGCCTCGTCGAAGGGCATGCGCGGGGCGAGGATGGCGACCAGCTCCAGCGCCTGCGCGGCGTGGGTCTCGTTGACGGCCTCACGGGCCTTGGCTTCCGCCAGCTCCAGGCGGCGCCTGATGTCGCCGGGGATCCGCTGCAGCCAGAGCGGGTTGGGCGTGGGCATGGGCGTACCGGCTCCGGTCGGGGTTGCGGGGTGGCATGCGGCCCCGCGGCGCGATTGCAGCGCTCTGCGGGGCCGGTGTATCTTGGGAAGCGGGGCTGCGCGGCCCCCGGTGTCCGCCGGTAAGATGCGGCGGCGGAGGCGCGGTGACAACTCCCGCGGGGCCGGCCGGGCCCCCGGCTCACTGTGGAGGGACAATCGTATGGCACTGTCGCGGAGCTCCTCGTGGAAGGAACATCGGCTCGCGAACCGCCTGGAGTGCGACGGGGTCGAGTACTCGGTGGACCTGGTGGCCCGCAAGGCCACGGGAGTGGAGGGGTGGAGGGTGACGGTGGTCTTCCTCCCGCGGGAGGCCGGGGAGGAGGTCAAGGTGGACCTCCCCAACGCGGGCTCCACCGCGGAGGTGCGCCGGCTGGTGTCGGAGCTGGAGGGGGCGGAGGAACGGCTGCGCGAGATGTGCCGCGGGGCGCGGGGGGGGAGATGACCGAGTACTGGGTGGACGGGGAGCGGATCCCCACCCTCCCCGACCTCCTGGCGCCCGGGCTGCGGCTCCTCTTCGTGGGGTTCAACCCCAGCGTCCGCGCCGCCTGTCTGGGGCACTACTACGCGGGGCGGAACAACCGCTTCTGGGAGCTGCTGGAGGCGTCGGGGCTCACCCCCCGGCGCTTTTCATACCGGGAGGACGGGGGATTGTTGGAGCTGGGGATCGGGGTGACGGACCTGGTGAAGCGCCCCACCCGGAGCATGGCAGAGGTCACTGCGGAGGAGTACCGGCGGGGCGTGGAGCGTCTGCGGGGGGTCCTGCGGGAGCTCCGTCCGCGGGTGGTGTGCTACAACGGCAAGGGGGTGTACCTGCGGGCGGCGCGCCTCCCTGCGGCTCCGTGGGGGCGGCAGGAGCGGTCGCTGGTGGAGGGGGTGGTGGACTTCGTGGTGCCGAGCCCCAGCGGCCTGGCCCGGATCCCGTTCGTGGAGAAGGCGCGGTGGTACACGGAGCTGCGGGCCCTGGTGGAGGGGCTCGGGGACTGACCGGGTGGAGACGATGAGCGAGACGAGCGTGGCGACCGGCACTCCCTTCCGGGCGCTGGAAGAGAAGCGGGGGGCAGTCTTCGGGGAGGTGGCCGGGCGACCGGTCCCGCGCCACTTCGGCGACACCCTGGCGGAGTACCGCGCGGTGCGGGAGGGGGTGGGGGTGGCGGACCGCGCCGACCGGGCCCGGATCCGCCTGTGGGGGAAGGACCCGGTGCGGATGGTCCAGGGGCTGATCACCAACGACCTGCTGAACGCGCCTCCGGGACGCGGGGTGTACGCGGCGATGCTGACCCCCAAGGGGCGGATGATCGCGGAGGTGCGCGCCTTCCGGCGGGCGCGGCCGGAGGGGACCGAGGTGCTGCTGGACCTCCCGCGGGAGGCGCTGGAGGGGACGCGGGAGCACCTGAGGAAGTTCGTCCCGCCGCTGTTCGCGCGGTGGGCGGACACGTCCGACGAGGTCGGCGCGCTGGGGGTGTACGGCCCGCGCTCCCGGGAGCTGCTGGCGCGGATCCTCGGCGAGCAGGTGCCCGCGCTGGAGGAGGACGCCTTCGCAGAGACCACCCGGGGCGATGCGCCGGTCCTGGTGGTGGGGACCCGCTACACGGGGGAGGAGGGGTACGACCTGTTCGCCCCGGCCGCGGCGCTCCCCGAGTTGTGGAGCGCGCTGCTGGAGGAGAAGGCGGAGCCGGGGGCACGGCCGGTGGGGGTGGAGGCACTGGAGACGCTCCGGATCGAGGCGGGGGTGCCGCGCTACGGCGCGGAGCTGTCGGAGGAGGTGATCCCCACCGAGGCGTACGAGGCCATCGGAATGGTCCCCCGGGCGATCTCCTTCACCAAGGGGTGCTACACGGGGCAGGAGGTGATCGTCCGCATCGCGCACCGCGGGCACGTGAACCGGCACCTGCGGGGTCTCCGCCTGGGCAACGCCCCCGCGCCGGCTCGCGGGACGCCGCTCTTCCACCCGGAGACAGGGCGGGAGGTGGGGCGGGTCACCAGCGCCGCTTTCTCACCGCGGATGGGGGAGACGGTGGCGCTGGGGTACGTGCGCCGGGAGCTGGGCCCCGGCGGCACGGTGCGGCTGGAGGCGCCGGACGGGGCGAGTTCCCAGATCGTGGGGCTGCCGTTCCGGAACGAGACGGGTGATGCTGGCTGAGAACCGCTCCGCCCTGAAGGAGTGGGCGGCGGTGGAGCAGGCGCTCGCCGCGGGACGCACCACGCTCCTGATCCGCAAGGGCGGGATCCACGAGCGCCGCCGCGACTTCGAGGTGGAGCACCGGGAGTTCTGGCTCTTCCCCACGCTGTACCACCAGAACCGCCACGAGCTGCGCCCGGAGTTCCGCCCCTACCTGGACGCCGCGGAGGCGCTCCCGCGCGACATCGACCGGGTGCGGATTGAGCACTACGCCGTGGTGCACGACGCGCTGCGGGTGGAGGAGCTGGACGTCCTGAAGCGGCTGGAGGGGCTGCACCCCCTGACGGAGGAGACGGTGGCGCAGCGGTTCGCCTACCGCGGCAAGCCGTACCTCCACGCCCTGGTGCTGCGGGTGTACCGCATGCCGGAGCCGTACGTGATCCCCAACAC
>DATAAL010000691.1:0-10805 GCA_036260145.1 Longimicrobiaceae bacterium
CGGATCGGGAGAGAGCGGAAGGGGGTGTGGCTGGGGGTGGAGGCGGGGGGGGAATTCTTCCGCTACTCCGAGACCACGTACACGGAGGAGGATGGGGTCCTCACGCAGACGGAGCCCGCGGGCGGGGGCGTGACGCTGGAGGCGGCCCCCACCCTGGAGATACAACGGGACCGGTGGGGGCTTGAGCTCAGCTCCGCCCTGGTCCAGTCATGGACCCGGATCTCCAATCTCGACAACTCGCTGATCGCGCTGGACGGTGCCGCGGTCCTGACCGCGGCGCCCACCCCGCGGGTCGAGATCGGCGTCATCGGCCGGTACCTGCTCCTCCCGGAGGGGGGGTATCCCCACCTGGGCGTGTCGGTGCAGCTCTCCCGGAGAGTCGGCTCGGTGTGGGCGTTCGGCGGGCGCTGGCTGACGGAGCTGATGGAGTCGCCGCGCACCGGGTACGGGGTGGGCGGAAGGGTGTCGCTGGGGGAGGAGACCGGATTCCTGGCCTCGTGGCAGCAGGAGCCCAGCGATCCGATCTACGCCAGCACCCCGCGCCGCACCTGGAGCGTCCAGGTGAGCCGGACGCTGGGGAGGCGTCCGGCGCCGGTACCCCCGGTGAGCGTGCCGCCGCCGGCGGACGGCCTGGTGGCGATCCGGCTCCCGGTGAGCGCCGCGGAGGCGGCTCCCTTCGTCCTGGGCGACTTCACGGAGTGGAAGCCGGTGGCCATGACCCGCGCCGGGGAGTTCTGGGAGGTGCGCCTCCCGATCCCGTCCGGGGTGTACCGCTACGGGTTCCGCTCCGCGGACGGGAGCTGGTTCCTCCCCGACTCCGTTCCCCGCGCCGACGACGGGATGGGGGGAGAATCGGCGGTACTGGTGGTTCCCTGAGCAGAAGGGGACGAATTGTGACGTGTCTCCCCGACCGCTCGTCTGGTATACAGGACTCCGGGATGGAGTCGTTTTCGATCTGTCGAAGGACGGGTACGATGAAGCGCATCCTGACCATCGCAATCCTCCTCCTGGCGCCGGTCACCCTCGGTGCCCAGGGCACGGGCGATGCGGCACAGCGGATCGAGGCCGCCAAGCGGCGCGCGGAGGCCGTGGGGGTTCCCGTCGGTCTCCTGGAAAGCAAGGTGGCCGAGGGACGGGCCAAGGGCGTCCCCCTGGACCGGATCGCCGTGGCGGTGGAGAACCGGCTGGCGCTCCTGGTCCGCGCCCGGGAGGCGATGGGAGCCGGCGTCACCGCCGCCGACCTGTCGGTGGGGGCGGATGCGCTCATGGCGGGGGTGAGCGGCGAGTCGCTGGCCGCGCTCACCCGCACCGCCCCGGCCGACCGCAGGGCGGTGGCCATCGCGGTGCTGACGCAGCTCGTCCAGCAGGGGGAGGCGTCCGAGCGGGCGCTGGAGCGGGTGCGCCTCGCGCTGGCGGATCCGGAGGCGCTCCGCAGCCTCCCCGGGGAGCGCCGGGGGGGACCGCCGGACCGCGAGCGTCCCGGCCTCGCGCAGCGGGGCGATGCGCCGCGTACCGGTCCCCCGACCTCCATCGGGACGCCCGGGAGGCCGGGTCTGGCCGACGCCACGAACCAGACGCGCCGCCCGCCGAGGGGCCGGACGAAGCCCTGATCCACGACGGACGCCACCCTCCCCCGGCCGGGGGAGGGTTTCTGTTATTCGCCTTCCCCGCCGTACCCTTCCGACCATCGTACCCCCTGCCGTTGCGCTCCCCGCCCCGCCCCGTCAACTTTCGGGACCCCTATCTCCGAACCCCATGCGCCGGACCGGGGTACGAGATGGACACCCCTTTTCGAGGCGGCACACAGAGATGATCCAGATCACGCAGGTCGCGCGGGAGAAGATCCAGTCGCTGGTCGACGCGGACGTGGTGCGCGACCCGGCGCTCCGCATCGCTCTCGACCCCGAGACGGACCAGCGGAGCCCCCTGCAGCGCTACGTGATCTCGCTGGTGGAGCGGGACGAGAAGCAGCGGACGGAGATCGCCATCAACGTGGAGGGGATCCGCGTCTTCCTGAACCTGGACACCTCCAACCTGCTCAGCGGCGCGACGGTGGACTGGGTGCAGGAGGACGGAACCAGCGGGTTCCGCGTCCGTCTCCCGGAGCCGGCTCGCCGGCACCCCCGGCCGGAGGGGAGCGCGCCGGCCGTGTCCGGACCCCTGGCGGAGCGGGTGCAGGAGGTGTTCGACGAGATGGTGAACCCCCGGATCGCGGCGCACGGGGGCGCGGTGGAGCTGGTGGACGTGGAGGACAGCGACGTGTACATCCGCATGAGCGGCGGGTGCCAGGGGTGCGCGGCCTCGGCGGCGACGCTGCGGATGGGGATCGAGCGAACGCTGCGGGAGGAGATCCCGGAGATCGGGGAGATCCACGACGTGACGGACCACTCGGCGGGAGAGAACCCCTACTACTACTGAGCTTCCGGCACGGGGACGGCCTATGCGTCGCCCCTGTCCTTTCTCCCCGCTGCCGAGCGGGTGAGCTCCTCGTCCGCAACCGCCCCGCTCTCCGGGGGCTCGCCCCCCCCGCTCTCCGGGAGCTCCGGGCCGCGGCACGGCAGCACCAGCGAGAACACGCTCCCCCGCCCCGGTTCGCTCTCCACCTCGATCCTCCCCCCGATCAGCCGGGCGTAGCGGCCGGAGAGATACAGCCCCAGCCCCGTCCCCCCGTGGCTCCGCGAGAAGCCGCTGTGCAGCTGCTCGAAGGGGCGGAAGAGGCGCGCGCGGTCCCGGGGCGCGATCCCCGGGCCGGTGTCCGCGACCGCCAGGACCACCTCCTCCCCCCGGTGCTCCACCCGGATCCGCACCGACCCGCGCTCAGTGAACTTCACCGCGTTCCCCGCCAGGTTGATCAGGATCTGCCGCACCTTGTCCGTGTCGGTGGGAACCGGCTCCGGCACCGTGCAGGGGGAGATCTCGAAGGCGAGCTGCTTCTGCTGGGCCAGGGGCTCGATCACCGCCGCCACCTCCTCCGCCAGCGCGCACACGTCGGTGGGCATGATCTTCACCTCCGTCCGTCCCGCCTCCAGCCGCGCGAAGGAGAGCACCTCCTCGATCAGCCCGCGCAGGTGGCGCGACGCCGCCCCGATCCGTCCCAGCGCCTCCTGCTGCGCCTCGGTGATCGGGCCGTGGATCTCCATCTCCAGGAGCTGCAGGTGCCCGAGCACGGCGTTCAAGGGGGTGCGCAGCTCGTGGCTCATGGTGGCGATGAAGTCGCTCTTGGCGCGCGAGGCCGCCTGCGCCGCCTCCAGGAGCTGCGCGTTGCGCAGCGCGACCGCGGCGTGGTCCGCGAAGGCGGCGAGGAGCGCGGCGTCCACGGGGCCGAAGGGCTCGTCGCGGCGCAGCGCGGTGAGCACCCCCAGCGTCTCGTCTCCCACCCGGAGCGGGACGGAAGCCGCGTGCTCCCCGCTGTCGTCCAGGGTGATCTCGCCCCGGCGCACCGGTCCCTCCATCAGCCGCCCCTCCACGGGAAGGACGGTCCCCAGAGGACTCCCGGCGTTCCCGGAGGTGGCCACCACCTCCAGCGCCGGCTCCTCCCGGTCGTCGCGCAGGAGCGCGACCGTACACGCCTCGGAGCGGACGATGCGGCCCGCCTCCCCCGCGATCACTGAGAGCGTCTCCTGGAGCCCCTGCGCCGCGGAAAGGGTGCGCGCCACGATGCCGATGGCCTCGCTCTCGCGGGCGCGGCGCCGCTCCGAAGCCACCAGGTGCGCGTTCTCCACCGCGATGGCCGCATGCCGGGCCAGTCGGTCCAGGAGGCGCAGGTCGCTCTCGGTGAAGGGCTCCGGGTTGGAGCGGGAGCGCACCGCGGCCAGCGTCCCCAGCGCGCCGGAGCGCCCCGCCAGGGGAGCGCAGATCACGGATCCCACCCGCTCCGGGTCCAGGTAGGTGCCGCGCACCCGCGGGTCTACCGCGGCGTCCGGGACCAGGACTGGCGTCCCCTCCAGCACTACCCACCCGATCAGCGACTCCCGCACCAGGAACTCCTCTCCCGCGACAGGAGCCAGCAGCCCCAGGGTGTAGTCGATGGCGCGCAGCGCATCCCCTCCGGAGCGGAGGAGCGCGATCCCGCACCCGTCCGGATCCACCAGCCGCACCGCGGCGTCGGTCACCCGGCGGAGGAGCTCGTCGGTGTCGAGGGTGGAGGCCAGGGAGCGGGCGATCTCCCCCAGCTCCTCCAGCTCCTCCGTACGCCCGGCCAGGGAGGCCGCCATCTCGTCGAACCCCCGCCCCAGCTCCTCGATCTCCATCGGCGCCGCGGCCGCCACCCGCCCGACGCGAACGTGCAGGTTTCCCGCAGCCAGGGCGGCGGCGGCCTCCCGGATGTGCAGGAGCGGGGCGGCCAGGTAGGCCGCGAGCACGTCGCTGATCCCCAGCGCCAGCACCGTCACCCCGATGAGGAGGATCAGGAGCCTCACGTACGCCTCGGATACGAAGCTCTGGATCCCGGCGAAGGGCGCCTCCACCCACACCCACCACCCCAGGAGAGGGATCCGCGACACCCCAGCCAGCACCTGGGAGGCCACCACCGAGGCGGGGGCCACGGCGCTCGGGGTGCGGTAGGTGGTGGTCCCCGACTCCCGGACGGCGCGTACCGCCGCGAAGGCCAGGGAGTCCTGCACCGTCCGGGGACGGTCCCCCGCGACGTAGCGCTTCCGGGTGTCGAAGACCAGCGTCCCCCGCGAGTCCGCCACCTGGAGCCGCTCGTCGGGCCCGGGGGCGGGGATCGGAGGGGGGAGGGCCGTCAGGTCCAGCGCGCCCAGAACGTACCCCGCCAGCGTATCGGCCAGCACGACGGGGTGGGCGATCACCACCAGGGCCTCGTCGCGCCGGCTCGGGCTGGCGAACACGTCGGAGATCACCGTTTCCCGGGTGGTGCGGAGGCGGCGGAAGTACTCCCGGTTGCTGAAGACCCTCCCCACCAGGGTGTCGCCCCGCACGTCCACCAGCGGGTGGAAGGCCACCGCGACCGCCCGCGAGTCCGCCGCGTACATATCCACGAACCCCGGGAACTCCTCATGCTCCACCGCCACCAGACGCTGGAGCTGCTCCGGGTCGAACACCCCCCGGCGTTCCACCGCTTCGGCCACGGAGCGTACCGCGCGCTCGTGCAGGAGGACGTACTGCTCCAGCTTGGAGGCGTACGACTGGGCGAAGAGCCGGACCCGCTCCCGCGCCCGGTCCACGCTCCGCTCCCACTCCTGGCGCCCGGTCCAGACCCCGAAGGCCAGCACGGGGAGGACCGCGGACAGGGTGACCACCACCGCCAGCGCGGAGCGGAGCTGCGGCGCCTGCCGGACCCGCAGCGCCCGCCGCACCGCGGGAAGGAGGAAGAGCGCCTCCGCGCCCAGGGCGTTGATCAGCCCGTTGAAGGGCTGCTTGAGGAAGAGGACGGCCGCGGTGGTCCCCGAGACTCCCAGGACGAGGTAGTAGGTGAGGAAGAGCAGGGGGACGCCGCCGAAGAGCCAGTACAGGAGGTCCGCCACCAGCGGGCGCCTCCCCCGGCGGTGGAGGTACCCCACCACGCCCGCCTCCAGGGTGAAGATCAGCCAGGCGTAGGGGTGGTTCCAGAGCCACAAGGTGCGCGCCGAGGCGATGGCGGCGGCCAGGAGCCCGGGAGCCGGACCCAGCGCCACCGTAGCCAGGAGGTAGGCCACCCCGCCGAAGAGCAGGTCCGTCCCCGGGGAGAGGGGGACGGGCTCCAGGTTGAGGAAGTAGCCGACGAGCCCCAGGAGGACGGCGGCCCCCCAGCGGTGCTGGAAGGTGCGCCCGCGGAGCCGCGAGAGTGCGCTCAACGCCTACCCCGCCCTCCGCGTCTTGCGGCGGAGGAAGTCCTTCATGATGTACTGCCCCAGGGTGAGCGTGTTGGTGAAGTACGCCTTCCCCCGGGCGATCTCCGAGACCCGATTGACGAACCCCACCAGATACGGGTCCCGGGCCAGCATGAAGGTGTTGATCAGGATCCCCGACTTGCGGCAGGCCGCCACCTCCTGAAAGGTCTCCCGGAGCACGAAGGCGTCCAGCCCCATGGAGTTCTTGTAGACGCGCCCGTCGGGCATGGTCACCGCGGAGGGCTTCCCGTCGGTGATCATCACGATCTGGCGCATGTCCTTGTTCTGCGCCAGGAGGAGGCGGCGCGCCAGCTTCAGCCCCTCCGCGGTGTTGGTGTGGAAGGGGCCCACCTGGGCGTGCGCCAGCCGGGAGATCGGGATCTCCTCCGCTCGGTCCCCGAAGGTCACCACGCGCAGGGTGTCGCCGGGGAACTGGGTGCGGATCAGGTGCGTGAGCGCCAGTGCCACCTTCTTCGCCGGAGTGAAGCGGTCCTCCCCGTACAGGATCATGGAGTGGCTGGTGTCCAGGAGGAGGACGGTGGCGCAGCTCGAGCGGTACTCGGACTGGTGGACGTGCAGATCGCCGTAATCCAGCGCCAGCGTCCCGTCGGAGCGGAGCCCCCCCTCGCGTGCCAGGGCGCTCTTCAGGGTGGCGGGGATGTCCAGGTTCAGGGTGTCCCCGAATTCGTAGGGGCGGCTGGCCGACTCCGCCTCCACCCCGGTGGCCAGGTGGGGGGTGTCGTGGGAGCCGAAGCTGGACTTCCCCATGGCCCCCAGCAGGCCGCGCAGGGTGCGGTACCCCAGGAAGTCGATCCCCTTGGTGGTGAGGTTGAACTCCACCTGCCGGGCCGCGGAGCGGGCCTCGTCGATCTTCCCCTCGCCGGGGCGGGGCGGCGCCCCTCCCGGCGCCTCCGGCTGCGACAGCTTCAGGTATCCCTCCTCCACCAGCCGCTCCACCAGCCGGTCCAGAAGCTCGGCGATCTCCTGCCGCACCGCTTCGTCTCCCTCCCCCTCTCCGCGCAGCTCCGCCACCATCTCCGGGGTGAGCTGCCCACTCTCCAGGAGGGCGCGCAGCAGGGCGTTGCGCAGGGCATCCAGGGAGCGGTCGTCCTCGCCCCCGAACTCCCCCCAGTAGGGGTGGTAGTACTCCCCGCCGGCGAACCCGCTCTGCAGGAGGAAGTCGGAGAGGTGGTCGAGGAGGGCCTGGAGGTTGAGGGCGTCCGCCCGTTGGCCCGTGTAGCGGGTGTAGTTCGTGAATCGCATGGCTCGCACCCCGGATGACGCTGCCGAAGCAGCCGAATTCAGCACATCCCGGGCCAGGTACCACCTAGCCGGAGCGGTGCCCTCCCCTTCTCCAAGCTAGGGCGCCGCGCCCGTGCCGAACAGAGCGGACGCTCCCGGAGGCGGGCTCGCCGGCATCGGGGTACGTATCTGCTTTTCCGGATTTCCTTTATCCTCCCCCGTCCCTCACAGGTGGTATATATTGTGCGGCTTGTACTCTGCACTGGTACCCGGTGCTCGCCCCCGACCGATCTCGAAGCTCCGCCGAAACGGATGCGCTCCACCCGCAGGAAGCCGGCACTCGCAGCCCTCGGGATCCTCCTCCCGCTCGTGGCGGGGGGGGTGGTCCCCGCACAGGCCCCCGCCCGTATCATCGAGCGGGACGGACAGCGGGTGGAGGTTCACGTGGGAACGCACCCCGGGACCTCCACGGCGGTGTGTCTGGAGAGCGGCCCCGGCGTCGACCGGCGTAAGCGGCTGGTCGTCTCCTACGAGGGGGGCTCGACGCGGCTGACCGCCACCAGCAGCGACCGCGGCCCTCACTGCGCCTTCTTCGAGCCGGCGGGGCGGAGCTTCCGGGTGCGGCTGGAGTACTCGTACCTCCTGGTCCTGACAGCCGTCCTGGTGGAGGAGGAGTTCGACCGGGAGGAGTTCCGGGGGAGGACGATCACCTTCCGCTGGGCGGCGGAGTGAGCCCCCGCACCCCGGACGCCGACCTCCCCGCCCTTCGCGAGCACCTCCTCCGCTGGTACGACGCGCACCGCCGCGACCTCCCCTGGCGCGCAGGGCCCGGGGCGGAGCCGGACCCGTACCGCGTCTGGCTCTCCGAGGTGATGCTCCAGCAGACGCGGGTGGAGACGGTGAAGCCGTACTTCGCGCGCTGGCTGGAGCGTTTCCCTACCCTGGAAGCCCTGGCCGGGGCTCCCCTGGACGAGGTGCTCAAGGAGTGGGAGGGGCTGGGCTACTACTCCCGCGCCCGCAACTTCCACCGGGCGGTGCGGGAGGTGGCGGAGCGCTTCGGCGGCCGGGTCCCGGGCGACCCGGAGGTGTTCCGCCACCTCCCGGGGATGGGGCGGTACACGGCGGGGGCGGTGCTGTCGATCGCCTTCGGGCGGGAGGAGCCGCTGGTGGACGGCAACGTGCGCCGCGTCTTCGCCCGCTGGACCGACGACCCGGAGCCCGCGGAGGCGGAGCTGTGGCGGCTGGCGCAGGCGCTGGTCCCCGGGGAGCGGCCCGGGGACCTGAACCAGGCGGTGATGGAGCTGGGGGCCACAGTGTGCGTCCCCCGCGCCCCACGCTGCGGGGAGTGCCCGGTCCGGGAGTGGTGCCGCGCATACGCGCACGGGACGCAGAACGAGCGCCCTCTTCCGAAGAAGGCCCGGCCCGTCCCGCACGAGGACACCGCGAGCGCGGTGGTGGAGCGCGACGGGCGCTTCCTCCTGGTGCGCCGCCCGGTGGACGCGCGACTGGGGGGGATGTGGGCCTTCCCCTCGGCCACCCTGGAGCGGGGGGAGAGCCGGGCCGCTGCGGCGGAGCGCGCGGTGCGCGAGGGTGTGGGGGGAGAGGTGCGGGCGGGGGAGGAGATCGGGCGGGTGGTGCACGGCTTCACCCACGTGCGCGTCACCTACCACGCGGTGCGCTGCGCCTGGATCGGGGGCGAGCTGCGGGCCCTGCGCTACGACGCCTGGGCGTGGGTCGCGCCGGAGGGGCTGGGAGGGTACGCCCTCCCGGTGGCGCAGCGGAAGATCGCCGCGCTGGCCACCGAGCCTACCCTGTTCGACGGGGGGTGACGGCGGGTCGGGGCGTCAGCGGATCCGGATGTCCACCCGGGCCTCTCCCTCGGCCTCCACCAGGGCGGCGATGCCCCGCCGCGTGACCGCCACCCCCAGCGGATGCAGGCTCTCCACCCGGCCGCTCAACCGGACGCTCCGCCCCAGATCCCGGTTCATGGCGGTGTTGACGTCGTCCCGGATCTCCACCACCCGGCTGCCGACCGCGAAGCGCGCTGCCCCGCGCACCTGGTCGCGCAGGCGCTCCTGGAGCAGCCAGGCCGCGGTACGGCCGAGCACGCTCCGGGTCTCCACGGAGAAGTCCAGGTCGGGCACGGTGACGGTCTGCCCGGCGGGGTCGAACCGTGGCGTCCCCACGAAGTAGAGGGTACCGCGCGCGTCGCCGCCCACCTTCACCCGCAGGGCCAGCCGGTCACCAACGGGGTACAGGTGTACCTCCCGTACCCGCACCCGGCGGCCCCGGAAGGCGTACTCCTTTCCCACCAGCGCCTCTCCCAGGAGCCGGTTGGCGGCCTCGTAGGGAAGCTCGGCCACCAGCGTGACCTGGAATCCTCCCTCCCGGCGCACGGCGGGGGAGAAGTTCGGGAGCGGGACCGAGTCGGCCGGGGGCCGCTCCCCCACGACCACCCGGGGGCGGGTGGTGACGGCAACCGTGGTGCTCAGCCGCGTCCCGCGCACCGAGGGCCGCGCCACCGCGACCGACTCGGGGCGGAAGAGGAGGTACACCCCCTTCCCGGCCGGGATCGGCTCCTGGAGCGTGTTCCACACGTCCTCGATCCGGGGCCGGAGCGCCACCGCCCTGCGGACCTCGGCGTTCACCTGCGGCGCGATGCTGTCCAGGAGGCCCTGCACGGCGCTGCGCACCCGGTCGGTGACGTCCACGCGGGCCCGGGTGAGCCGGCAGCGCTCCCCCACCTCCACCGGGCGCGCCGAGGTCCGCGGCTCGATCCGCCAGTCGCGCTTCCAGTCCACCCGGGTGCGCAGCCCCACCCGTAGCGAGGGCATGGGCCCCTCCTGCCCGCACCACGCCAGCTGCACCCACCGGCACCCCACCACCGGAGCGCAGGCCCGCTCGGCGATGCGGGCGCGGTAGCGCACCCGCGTGCTGACGTCGACGCGGTCCCCGGCGATGCTCACCTCCAGCGGGTCGCGCTCCCACATCTCCTTGACGTAGAGCGTGCCCAGCACCGGGACGCGGCCCAGCGAGTGCCACTCGTCCTCGCGGCTCTGCCGGCGAGGCACCAGACGCTCCACCTTCCGCACGACGGCGCCCACTTCCAGCGTGACGGGGAGGTGGATCACGGAGGGGGGCGGCTGGGGGAGGGGGCGCGAGGGCACGTCGGCCTCGGGCGCGGGAACGTCGACCCGGGTCCCGCAGGCAGCGAGGACGAGGACCGCGGCGGCAGAGAAGTGTCCCGGACGCATGATGCCTCCGCGCAAGAGAGACCCCCCGCCAGGGGGGACACGCCCAAACGAGCAGTTCAGCAGTTCCGTTCCATCCACCGTTCTCAGTCGTACAAGAACTCCACCTCCCGCCGGATCTCCGGGAGCAGGCTGCGCTCCACCGGGCACGCCCGGGCCACCCGCTCCAGCGTGGTCCGCTGCTCCTCCGTCAGCCCCCGAGGCATCCGGATCCGGACCGGGATGGCGTCCACCCGGCGGGGGTCGGAGCGCATGTGCTTTTCCAGGACGAAGCTCGCCCCCTCGAAAGAGATCCCGTTGCGCTCGGCGAAGATGGCCATGGTGGTGACCATGCACGACCCCAGGGAGGCGGCCAGGAGGTCGGTCGGTGAGAAGGAGCTCCCGTCCCCTGCGTTGTCCCGGGGCGCCGCGGTGGCGATCTCCGTCCCGGAGGGACCGTGGCGGAGCGTCATCTTCAGCCTGCCGCTGTACTCGCCGGTGA
>DATAAL010000692.1:0-16238 GCA_036260145.1 Longimicrobiaceae bacterium
CTCGCGGCCTACGCGGTCAACGGCACCGATTGCCTCCCGGAGCTCCTGGGGGACTTCGGATTCGTCATCTGGAACGAGGCGCGCGGGGAGATGGTGGCGGCGCGCGACGCCTGCGGGGTGAAGCCTCTCTTCCGCACCCACAGCGGGGGTGCGCTGGTGGTCGGATCGCGCCTGCTCGCGATCTCCACCGGCGACCGCTACGACGAGGAGTTCGTGGCCGACTATCTGGCCGGCGGCTTCTCCTCGGTGGGGCGCACCCCCTTCGCGGGGTGCAGCCACGTCCCCCCCGGCACCTACCTGGTGGCGCGCGGCGAAGAGGTACGGGAGCGGCGCTACTGGTCGGTGGCGGAGCACGTCGGGCGCCCCGCTGCCCCCACGGAGGAAAGGGAGGCGTGCGAGGAGTTCCGGAGGCTCTTCGCCGACGCCGTCCGGCTCCGGGTGACAGGGGAGGGGAAGACCTGGTCGCAGCTCTCGGGGGGGCTCGACTCCTCCTCCATCGTCAGCATGGCGGCCTCGCTGCACGAGGCCGGAGAGCTTCCCCCGCTCGGGGGAACGGTCACGGTGGTGGATACCCTGGGCGACGGGGACGAGCGGCGATACTCGGACCTGGTGGTCGAACGGTACCGTCTCCGCAACGAGCAGGTGTTCGACCGCTGGATGTGGGAGGACGACGGATACGCGCCCCCGCTCCAGGACGAGCCCGGGATCCAGTACCCCTTCTGGAGGCGCAACCGGGAGGTCTGCGGGGTGGTCCGCGCGGCGGGCGGGCGGGTGATCCTGAACGGCGGAGGGGGCGATCAATACCTCACCGGCGATCTCTACTATACCACGGACCTGCTCCGGGCGGGCCGCCTCCCGTCGGCGGTGGCGGAGCTCGCCCGGTTCGCGGCCGCCGAGCGGACGTCGTTCTGGGCGCTGGTCCGCTCCCACCTGGTGCTCCCGTTCCTCCCCCTCTCCCTGCGCATGCGGTTCGTGCACGGGCGCTCGTCGCCGGTGCCGTCCTGGGTGGAGCCCGGCTTCGCCCGGCGGGCGAACCTGGCGGCACGGCGGCGGGAGTACCGGCTCCAGCCCTCGCGGGACGGTGGGCACCTCGCGGCGGACCTGGCGGAGAGCTTCCGCGTCATGGCCGCGTTCATGGACCGGGGTCCCTACGAGGACGGCGTGGAGATGCGCTACCCCTTCCTTTACCGCCCCCTGGTGGAGATGGCGCTCCGGCTCCCTCCCGAGATGTTCCTGCGGCCGAGAGTCACCAAGTGGATCCTGCGGGAAGCGATGCGGGGGGTGCTCCCCGAGGGGATCCGGACCCGGCGGGGGAAGGGGGGGCCCGACGCGCGCATGACCTGGTCGCTCACGCGGGAGGCCCCGCGGTTGGAGGCGATGCTGCGCGACCCGCTCATCGGGCAGATGGGGTGGATACGACCGGAGGGGCTTCGGGCGGCGCTCGCGCAGGCGAGGGCGGGTGCGAGCCCGGACCTGCTCGCCGTTCACGCGGCTCTCTCTCTGGAAACCTGGTTGCTGGTGACGTCCGGTCGGTGGGACGATCGTGAGGTCAGTTCTTTAACCGCGGCATGAGCCGCCTTTGGCCTTCAGGGCCGGAAAGGAAAGTCCACATGGATCAGAAGAAGACCTACAGCCGCCCGACCGTCACCGACCACGGGAGCGCGGCCGAGAAGACCCTCGGGACGTATGGAGGTGAAAATTACGACTTCAACGGCCAGTGGCGTCGTCGCCCGATCGAGTACTGAGCCGGGTCGGGTTAGCAGGATAGCCGGTTTCGTCTGAGGCCCACCGACCGGACGAAGCCACGGCCACAGGGACCACCAACGGTCCACAGCAGGTCAGGGGAGTACGGCGGGGAAGGGACCCGCCGGGAGTGCGGAGCGGTGATGTCCGGTCGGTGGGATGACCGTGAGGTCCGCTCTTTAACCGCGGCGCAGGCCGCCTTCGGCCCTCCGGGCCGGAAAGGAGTCCACGATGGAGAAGAAGATCTACAGCCGCCCCACCGTCACCGACCACGGCAGCGCGGTCGAGAAGACCCTGGGAGTCAGAGCTGGCGAGAACTACGATCACAACGGCAACTATCGGCGGCCCATCAGCTACTGACCCGCCGAGGGATAGCAGGATAGCCGGTTTCGTCTGAGGCCCACCGACCGGACGGAGCCACGTACTCCACCGGCCCCAGGCACCTGCCCGGGGCCGCTCCGTTCCCGCTCCCGCGCCGACGCGTGAAGAAACAGCACCGGAGGGAAGTCTCCCCCGCCTGGCGGGAGGCACGCGCGCTGATGTGGCGGCACCGCCGCCCGCTGGCGCTCGGCTTCGCGCTGATGGTCCTCGGCCGCGGGGCGGGGCTGGTCCTTCCGGCGAGCCCCAAATGGCTGGTGGACGAGGTGGTCGGCAAGGGACGGCACGAGCTCCTGGTCCCGCTGGTGCTGGCCATCGCAGCGGCCACCGGGGTCCAGGCCGCCGCCTCCCTCGCCCTCCTGCGCGTCGTCGGCACGGCCGCCCAGCGCGCCATTGCGGAGATGCGCCTCCGGGTGCAGGAGCGGGTCGTCCGCTTCCCCGCGCGCTACTTCGCCTCCACGCAGTCGGGCGCGCTGATCTCGCGCATCATGACCGACACCGAAGGGATGCGCAACCTGATCGGCGGCGGGGTGCTGGAGTTCGTGGGGAGCCTGCTCACGGCGGTGCTCGCGGTGGGGGTGCTCTTCTACCTCCACTGGCAGCTGACGCTGGTCAGCCTGGCCGTCCTGGTGGTCTTCACGGGAGGGATGACGTACGCCTTCGGGCGGCTGCACCCCCTCTACCGGGAGCGGGGCGAGATCACCGCGCAGGTCACCGGGCGTCTCGCCGAGACGCTGGGGGGGATCCAGCTCGTCAAGGCGTACGGGACCGAGAAGCGCGAGCAGCGGGTCTTCGCGCGCGGCGTGCACCGCCTCCTCCGCAGCATCGTCCGCTCCATCGCGGCGGCGTCCGCGACCTCCGCGTTCGCCACCCTCGCCCTGGGGGTCGTGGGCGTGCTGGTGGTCTTCCTGGGGGGACGGGCCCTCCTCGGCGGACGGATGACGCTCGGCGACCTCTTCACGTACGTCACCTTCTCGGCCCTCCTGGTTGCCCCGGTGATGGATATCGCGGGGCTCACCGCGCAGATCAGCGAGGCGTTCGCGGGGCTGGACCGCATCCGCGAGCTGATGCAGACCCCCACCGAGGACGACGAGGACCACGGCGCCCTCCCCGTGCCGAGCCTCCGCGGCGACCTCGCCTTCGAGAACGTCTGCTTCGAGTACGTCGCGGGCGTCCCCGTGCTCCGGGACGTCTCCTTCCACGCCCCCGCCGGGACCACCACCGCCCTGGTCGGCTCCAGCGGCTCCGGGAAGAGCACCCTCGTCTCCCTGGTCATGGCCTTCAACCGGCCCCAGCGGGGGCGGGTGCTCGTCGACGGGCACGACCTGCGCGAGCTGCGGCTGCGGGACTACCGCGCACAGCTCGGGGTGGTGCTCCAGGAGAACTTCCTCTTCGACGGCACGGTGGCGGACAACATCCGCTTCGCGCGGCCCGACGCGTCGCGCGAGGAGATCGAGGAGGTGGCGCGCCTCGCCAACGCGGAGGAGTTCATCCGCGGCTTCCCGCAGGGGTACGACACCGTCGTCGGGGAGCGCGGGATCCGGCTCTCGGGGGGGCAGCGGCAGCGGATCGCCATCGCGCGCGCGCTCCTGGCCGACCCGCGGATCCTGATCCTGGACGAGGCGACGAGCAGCCTGGACAGCGAGAGCGAGGCACTGATCCAGGAGGGGCTGCGGCGGCTGCGGGCGGGGCGGACGACGTTCGTGATCGCGCACCGGCTGAGCACGATCCGAAGTGCGGAGCAGATCCTGGTGCTGGAGGGGGGGGAGGTGGTGGAGCGGGGGACGCACGCGGAGCTGATGGCGCTGGGCGGCCGCTACCGCGAGCTGCACGACCGGCAGTACGCCTGGGAGCACGACCTGTTCGTGAACCCGGGGGAGGAACTCCACCCCGAGACCGCGGTGGAGGAGGACGAGGCGGGGGTGGCGGCCGGCTGAGCCCCGACGCCCTGACCCGTCCCCGTCGGAGACACCCCAGAAAGGAGGGAGCCCGTGCCGGATCGAGATCCAACCGCGATCCCCACCCTCGAAACGGTCGCCTTCTGCCGGCGATTCCTCCCCCCACCCCCCGCGCGCGTGCTGGAGATCGGGTGCGGGCGCGGTGAGCTGGCGGAGGTGCTCCAGGGGGTGGGGTATCGGGTGGTTGCGGTGGATGCCGACCCGGTGAGCGTGGAGGTGGCACGGGAGCGCGGGGTCGATGCGCGCCGGGCGCACTGGCCGGACTTCACCGACGAGCCCTTCGCCGCAGTCCTCTTCACCCGCTCCCTGCACCACCTGCATCCGCTGGGCGCCGCGCTGGAGCAGGCCCGGGCGCTGATCCGGCCGGGAGGACGGGTTCTCGTGGAAGACTTCGCCTTCCAGGACGCGAGTCCCGCGACCGTGCTATGGCTACAGGGCGTTCTCCGCCTCCTCCGGGCGGCGGATGCCCTCCTCGCGCCCGAGGAGGACGACCTCGCCGGACGGCTCCTGCGCGGCGGGGACCCGTATGCGGCGTGGGAGCACGACCACCTGCACGAGATCCATCCGGTGGCCGCCATGGAGAGCGCACTCGCCGGCCTCTTCGCGATCGAGGTAGCCGAGACCGCTCCCTACCTCTACCGCTACCTCGTCCCGCTGCTCCCGGGCGACGCGCGTGGCGCGGCCATCCTCCGCTGCGTACTGGACACCGAGCGCGCGCTCTCCGCCTGCGGCGCTATCGTCCCCATCGGGCGGCGCTTCGTCGCCCGAATGCGAGCGGGCACGCCGGTCTGACCCGGGGGCGGAGTCGCTTGCGGGTCCGAGATCTGTGTGACCATCGGTCCCCAGCGGAGTTGACAGTTCACCACATGGAGACAGACCTGGGACTACGGCATCCGCATCGCGCGGCCGTACTTCCAGACGGTCGCCACCCACCGGTCCTCCACCCGCTTCAGCACCAGCAGGTACCCACCGGCCCGCCCCCCGCCGGTCGGGCCGAATTCACCGTATTCCAGGGCCCAGCTCTCCGCAACCCGGCTCCCCAGCGGGTACATCTCGAAGGGGTTGGCGCCCGGGATCCGGGAGAACATGTCGGCGGCAAACGCCCGGACGGCCTCCCTGCCCACCAGCGGGGGGAAGTCGCCACGTAACTGGACGATCTGGTCGTCCATGAGAGCGGCGAGCGCTCCGGCGTCCTTGGCGCGCGTGGCGCCCTTCCAGAGCTCCCGGAATTCGTCCAGGCTACCCGCGCCATCCCCTGGAGGTGCCTGGGACTCCGCCGGGGAGGGGATACAGAGGACCAGCCAGCCGAAGAGCACGCAGGCGCGCAGAAGGGTTCTCATCGTACCGTCTCGGGAGAGGGGTTCCGGGTCGCTCCCCGGTCGGGTGCCCGGGTACTCCAGCACCCGGTGGGGGCTCCGGCAGGTCCAGCGCCCCCTGCAGGAGGTAGAGGTTCCTCGCCAGAGGCACTACGTCGATCGAGTCGGCGAACTGCCCGGCCGCGCGGAGCGGAAAGAGCGGGAGGGCCGCGAAGGCGAGAAGCAGGACACCCCGGAGGCGAGGGGGGCGTGCGCGTCTTACCATGCCATGCGACGCCGCAGCCCCGTGATGTGCGCCAGGTGGTGCCGCCCGTGCCAGGCGTAGAGCTGGAGCAGGTCGCCAAGGGTCATTGCCCCGCGCTCCGGGTGGAACAGTGTCCGGCTCCAGTCATGTTCCGCCACCTGACCCAGCATCACGACCCACCGGCGGTGCAGGGCACCCAGGAGATCGAGGGAGGCATCGACCGGTACGGTCCGGGAACAGGGGAGCAGTGCCCAGGCGTTCCGGTCGAAGGTCCGGAGGATCGGGTGGGTCTCCGTGAGCACCGTGCAGAAGCGGATATAGCCGTTCACATTGCTGTCCGAGAGGTGGTGAACCACCTGCCGTACCGTCCACCCCCCCGGTCGGTAGGGAGTGTCGAGCTGCACGTCCGAGAGATCCCCGACGGCCGCACGGAGCCGGGCCGGCAGCTCCGCGAGCTCGACGATCCAGCGGCTCCGGTCCTCTGGCGTCATCTCCGTCCGGAGCGAGAACGGGCCGACGGGATACCGCAACTCCTGATCGCTCGTGGCCGGAGGAGGGTCCGGAGTGGACTGAGTGCTCGACATGCGCTCGCGGGAGTGGAGGGTGTGGAAGATGCGGATCGATCCGCCGGTCCCAACCCCCTGCAATACTGCCGGATCCGGCGCCGCTCTCAAGAGCCACTTGGCTCCATTGGAGAGCCACCTGGGGTTCCACTCCCCGTCGGGGGGGGCAGCCCGCCGGAGAGGGGGCTCTCACTCGGCACCCGTGGAGCGCGGCTCGTGCCGGTCGGGTAGCCCTCACGCCGAGTGGCACCCTGCCAGCCCGGCTGAATGGTCCTTTCCGTCATCGTCATCCGATGTTAGCCGTCCCGGACGGAAGTGCTCGTGCACTCTGGTGCGGTCTTCCCGTGCCAGCCACCTCTCACGCTCCATGCAACGTACCCTTCTCGGCTCCGCCCTCGTGCTGCTCCTGGGGATCGACGGAGCCGTACCGCATGGTACTCCCGGTAACAGCCTTTCGCCCGCGGCCGTGTGTCCACCTCCCGCCGGCCCGGGTGAGCCCCTCCGCTCGATCGTCGTCCGGCCCGGGGTCCGGCTGGAGACCGTCGCCAGGGGCCTGGAAATCCCCTGGGCGCTCGCCTTTCCCCCCGATGGACGGATCCTGGTCACCGAGCGCCCGGGCCGCGTCCGGGTGATCGACAAGGCGGGTCTGCACTCGGAGGCCTGGGCAGACTGGTCTACGCTCTCGGTTCCGGACTCGCTGCGGGTGGGCGCCGAGTTCCTCGGCCTTGCTCTGAGCCCCGACTTCTCGACGACACGGCAGGCCTATCTCTTCGTCAGCCTGGCGAGGCGCGGGCGGATCGCCTGGAGCCGCGTGTATCGCCTCACCGAGCACGAGGGTCGCGCCGCACGGGCGGAGATCGTGGTCGACTCCCTCCCCGCAAACGATAGCCATGCCGGCGGGGCGCTGGTATTCGGCGGGGACGGGAGCCTGTACGCGTCCGTAGGTGAGGCGGGTATGGGTCGCGCTCCGCACGACCGGGAGCTCCTCGCGGGAAAGATCCTCCGAATCGATCCGGGGAATCCCTCCCGCGACCGTGGAGCACGGGTTTATGCCGCAGGGCTCCGGAACGTACAGGGGATGACCTGGCACTCCACGCACCGGGCGCTGCTCGCCGTCGAGCATGGGCCCACGAACGGGCCGGGTGAGGGGGGACGTCGGGACCAGGATGAGCTCAACCACATCCGACCCGGAGAGGATTACGGGTGGCCGACCGTGAGCGGCATGTCCGCAGACCCCCGCTTCACTCCCCCGATGATCGAGTGGACACCTGCCATCGCCCCTGCCGGGATCGCGGAGTATACGGGATCGGTCTGGTCCTGGAGAGGCGATCTGTTCGTCACGGGTCTGCGAGGCCAACAGCTCCGGCGGATCCGGATCGCACCGGACCCGAACCGTCCCGCCCGCCTGCGGGTCCTCGAGCAGGAGATCCTCATCGAGGGGGGTCTGGGTCGCCTGAGAGCCGTGGGCATGGGGGTGGACGGCTGCCTGTATTTCGCGACCTCGAATCGTGACCGCCGGGGTATGGGGGATGCCGCGGACGACCGCCTGTTCCGGCTCCATGCCAGCCGGGTCCAGCCGTGATGGAGAGCCGGGACCCGCCCCACGGGACCGTGCGCAAGCCAGGCCCGAGCATTGCCCGCCGTCCCGAACCGTTCTATTCGACCCCCGTGCGCAGCACGGTAGCAATTGAAGCACACCGTGCTCTGCTATACTTTCCCCTCTCCCCTGCCTCCTAACCTCCCCTACCCCGCTTTCACATGAGCGATCTCGTGCGCTTGGAGGTCCAGAACCAGGTTGCGCTCGTGACCCTCGATCGGCCCGAGGCGTTCAATGCGCTCGACCTGGCGACCGCTCGCGACCTGTCCGAGGTCCTTCTCGACCTGAGCTCCGATTCCGAGATCCGCGCCCTGGTCGTCACCGGGGCGGGGAGGGCGTTCTGCGCCGGCGGAGATCTGCGCCGCGCGCTGGCCCACCCGCACGGCCCCCCCGCCGCCTTCCGTGAGCTCGCCACCTTCGTCCACGTGTGCGTGGCCGAAATCCGCCGCACGCCGAAGCCGGTGATCGCCGCTCTCAACGGGGTCGCTGCGGGAGGCGGATTCAGCCTGGCGCTCGCCTGCGATTTCCGCATCATGGCCGCCTCCGCGCGCCTGGTCCAGGGATATACCAGCCAGGGCCTCGCCATCGACGCCGGGGGCTCCTTCACCCTGCCGCGCCTGGTGGGACTCGCCAGGGCGCTGGAGATCGCCGCCTTCGACGAGCCGATTCCGGCGGACCGGGCGCTCGCGTGGGGGCTGGTCACGCGCGTTGTTCCCGACGGGGCGGTCGTCGAGGAGGCGAGAGCTATGGCGGCGACGCTCGCGCAGCGCTCCATCCATGCGTTCGCATCGGTGAAGCGCCTCCTGACGGACAGCTTCGACACCTCGCTGGAGGGGCAGCTGGAGCGGGAGCGCGAGGCTCTGCTGAGCTGTGCGGGGCATCCGGACGGCCTGGAGGGGATCCGGGCGTTTCTGGAGAAGCGCCGGCCCGTGTACGAGCGGAGGAGAGCGGCGATCCCTCCCTGACCGGTTCGGCCGTCGCCTCGATGAGCACCTCGCGGATCCACCGCGGCCGCGTGGGCATCGCCGCTTCCGCGTCTTCCGCCCGGTCATGGACCCCCTGCGCTCCCCGGTTCCGGGAGAGTGGTACCCATAGGGTGGAGACAAGTGGCACTTCCCCGGGAGCGCTGTAACCATATCCTGGTTTCTCATATTCCTGAGAGGGTCACGGAAGGGTACGGGACCGCTCCGTCGGCGGAAAACCCTGGAATTAAGGAGGATGGCCGATGGGTGTGCACCTGGCAGGGACGCTCGCCTCCCTTCTGGGGGTCGGGCTCGCGCTGAGTTCCGCAGCACCGCTGTGGGGGCAGACGAGCGGCTCGGGCCAGCCGGCGCAGCAGAGCGCCCCGGCGTCCCGGCCATGCTCGGCGCCCGAGTTCCGTCAGTTCGACTTCTGGGTCGGGGACTGGGAGGTCCAGAGACCCGACGGCCGCCCGGCCGGCACCAACCGCATCACCGTGGACTACGACGGCTGCGTCATCCGGGAGAGTTACCAGTCCATGCAGAACTACGCCGGGTCGAGCTTCAACATCTACGATCCGGTCTCCAAGCAGTGGCACCAGTCCTGGGTGGACAACTCCGGCCTGCTCCTCCTGCTGGACGGGAAGTTCAGTGACGGGAAGATGGTCATGAGCGGCCCCAGCCGCGGGGGCGGCGGCCCGTCGGTGCTGAACCGGATCACCTGGCACAGGATCGACGGCAGCTCCGATCGCCTGCGACAGATCTGGGAGCAGTCGGAGGACCAGGGAAGGACCTGGAGCGTGGTCTTCGACGGGATCTACATCCGGAAGCAGTGAATCCTTCCCCCCGCAGTGCCGCGCCGGCCGGTGGACACGCGCCGGCGCGGATCTCTCCGCGCCCACAGGTCGCGAATACGGGAAGCGCACCGGTGGCTGTATCATGCCCCTACCCCGAGAGGAGACCATGCAGGTAAGCAACAAGGCGATGCAAGAGCTGACGGAAGACGCGATCCGGGCCCAGACGGGGCGGGGGTGGGAGGAGTGGTTCGCGGCACTCGACCGGTTCGGCGCGCCCGCGAAGGGGAGGCGGGCAGCGCACGACTTCCTCATCAGCGAGTCCCTGACCGATCCCTGGTGGGCGACAACGCTGGTCGTCGAGCACGAGCGTGCCCGCGGCGCGGTGATGAAGGACGGCAGGCCGCAGGGCTACTCCATCTGCGTCACCAAGAGCATCGCGGCGCCCGTGTCCAGGGTATTCGCGGCGTTCGCCGATCCGGAGCAGATGAGCCGCTGGTTCGGCGGTGGCACCCGGCACGACTTCCAGGTTGGGGGAGCCTTCTCCAACGACGACGGGAACTCCGGAGAGTTCAAGAAGATCCGGGAGGACAAGGACCTCAGGTTCACCTGGAGGTCTGCCCCGGGCGAGCCGGAGAGCGCGGTGGAGGTCCTCTTCCAGGCCAAGGGCGAGGCGAAGTGCGGTATTGTCGTGAACCACGAGCGGATCGCCTCCCGGGGCGAGGCCGACGGACTCCGGGAGGCCTGGGGGTCCGCGTTGCAGGCGATGAAGGCGCAGCTGGAGAACGGCTCGGGGAGCTGAGATCGGGTTGCGGCGGGCCGGCGGGTGTTTCCGGTGGCCCGTGCTTTTCTTGTCCGCCAGGTTCGGGCCCGGCGCCCGAAGGAGAGGTAATACGATGGTTCGGTCCTACAGTATGCTCCTGCTCGCCGCCCTCTGGATCCCGGCCGCCTCGCTCGCGCAGCAGTCCGTGCAGCAGAACGGGCCCGGCGCCGAGGGGCTTCCCCGGGCCCGGCGGAGCGAACACGCCGAGGTTTACCACGGGGTGCGGGTCCCCGATCCGTACCGCTGGATGGAAGAGATGGGCTCCGCCGAGACGGTGGAGTGGACGCGGGCGCAGGACGCCTACATGCGCGGCTTCGTGGCGGGGCCGGAGCGAGACCGGATCCGGGCGGGGATCGCGCGTGCCGCCAGCACCTACGTCTACTCCGCCCCGGTGCGGGAGGGGGGGAGATACTTCTTCACCCGCTTCCGCGCGACCGGTCCCAACCGGCAGGTCACGCTCCTCACCCGCTCTTCGGAGGACCCGGAGCCGCGGATCGTGATCGACGCGGAGGCGATGGTGGCCGCCGACGGCTCCGCGCCGGTCCGGGCCGTGCCCGCTCCCGACGGACGGACGCTGGTGTACGGGGTGGTCCGCGACGGCTCGGAGTGGGAGACGCTGCGGATCCGGGACATCGACAGCGGACGCGAGCTGCCCGAGAGGCTGACCGGGATCCATCGGGTGTCCGTGCTGAGCTGGGCGCGCGCCGGGGAGCCGGGCTTCTTCTATACGCGCTACCCGCTCCCGGCGGCGGGCGCGGAGCTGACCACCCAGGTGCAGGGCGGCGGCGGCAGGATCTTCTTCCACCGGGTCGGGACGGAGCAGAGCGCGGACCGTCCGGTGTTCCAGAGCCCGGAGCACGCCGAGTGGTTCCTGACACCCCGGGTCACCGACGACGGACGCTACCTGGTGATCACCTCGAACCGGGGAGCCGGGCGGACCGCCCGCATCTACTACCAGGACCTCACCCGCGCCGGCTCCCCGGTGGTTCCGTTGATCCCCGAGGGGGACGCGGAATACACCTTCCTCGGCAACAGCGGCCCCGTCTTCTGGTTCCTCACCACCCAGGGCGCTCCGCTCGGCCGGGTGATCGCGGTGGACATCCGCCGTCCGGCGCGGCGGCACTGGACCGATCTGATCCCGGAGGCGGAGGAGGCGTTCGACACCTGGAACCCGCCGATTGCGGTGGGCGGCCGGCTCCTGGTGCCCTACCGGAGGGAAGGACGCTTCGTCGCGAAGGTCTTCGACACCGCCGGCAGGCTCCAGTACGAGGTCCCGTTCCCCAGGGTCGGTTCCATCTGGTCCGGCTACGTCGGGAGGATGCAGGACTCCGCCGCCTTCTACACAATGAGCGGGTTGGTGGACCCCGGGACCGTCTACCGGCTGGACATGCGGACCGGGAGGTCCACCGTGTTCCTGCGCTCGGAGACCAGCTACAACCCGGACGACTACGTGACGGAGCAGGTCTTCTACACCAGCAGGGACGGGACGCGCGTTCCGATGTTCCTGGTCTACCGGAAGGGCTTCGTGCGCGACGGCAGGGCCCCGGGGTGGATGTACGGTTACGGCGCCCTCAACTGGGCCGCGGCGCCGTGGTTCCAGCCGCACCTCGTGCAGTGGCTCGACCAGGGGGGGATCTGGGCCGAGCCGGGCACCCGGGGTGGCGGGGAGTACGGAGAGGCGTGGCACGAGGCGGGGAGCCGGCACAGGAAGCAGAACGGGATCGACGACTACATCGCGGCGGCCGAGTGGCTGGTGGCGAACCGCTACACCTCGACCGACCGGCTGGTGGCGCATACGAGCAGCGCGGGTGGGCCGCTGGTCGCCGCGGCGGTGGTCCAGCGCCCGGACCTCTTCGGAGCGAGCATCCTGGAATACCCCGCGCTCGACGTGCTGCGGTACGACCAGTTCACCGGCGGGAGGCGGTGGTTGGGGGAGTACGGAACCACCACCGATCCCGAGGACTTCAAGGCACTCATCGCATACTCTCCCCACCACAACCTGCGGGAGGGCACCTGTTACCCCGCGGTCCTTGCGACCCCCGGGGAGAAGGACCAGACCGCGGTCCCGATGCACGCCTACAAGTTCGTCGCCGGCCTCCAGCACGCACAGGGGTGTAACCGTCCGGTGCTCCTGCGTGTCTCCTGGGGAGCAGGGCACACCTCCGGGGCCACGCTGGACGACTCGATCGACAACTGGGCGGATCAGCTCGCCTTCACCCTCCGCGTGCTCCCGCGATGAGAGGGTCCCTGGTACCGCTCGTCTGTCTCCTCGCGTCGCCGCTGGCCGCCCAGGACTCCGGCTCCGGAGGGGGAGAGCTCCCGGAGCTCCTGGCGCGTGAGGAGGAGGTTGCCCTGGCACTCAGCGCCGCACCGGAACACCTTCGCGCCGGTGCCGGGGTGTTCGTCCTGGAAGGGAGGGGCTACGTACAGGTCAGACAATCGACGAATGGCTTCACCTGCCTGGTGAACCGGGATCACCCCCGCAACCAGAAGCCCACCTGCTGGGACGCCGAGGGGACTAGGGCGATCGTTCCGGTGGTCCTGCGAACGGGTGAGCTCCTGATGCGGGGGGTCCCGATGGAGCAGATCCAGCAGGAGATCCAGAGCGGGTTCGCGGAGGGGAGGTATCGGCCGACTCAGCGCCCCGGCGTCGCGTACATGCTCTCGGAGAAGATCCGGGTGTACAACCCGTCTACCAGGCGCATGGGCACCTTTCCCCCGCACGTGATGTTCTATGCGCCGGCCCTCAGGAACGAGGACATCGGGTCCGACGGCTCGGGGCGGCAGGGGCTTCCCTTCATCGGGTACGAGGGCCCGCACGGTTACATGATCGTGGTGCCGCCCCGTCCGGCCGGGGGCAGTGCCGCCACACCGTAGCCGGTGACCCACTCCGGCACACCAGACCCCTTACCCTGGAAGCAGCATGTCGTCACCCTACTCCCGAGCCATGGCTCCACGGCGGTTTTCCGGGTTGGACCGCCTGCGCCGCAGCTGCGGACGCCACCTGCTCCTCGCGATTGCCTGGACGCTCATCGTCCTCGCCGTCGGAAGACCGGCGGCGGCGCAGACCCCTGCCCCGTCCCCCGCCATGGCGGCAGCGCTGGAGCTCTTCCAGGCGAGGCAGTGGCCGGAGGCCCGCCGCGCCTTCGAGGCGATCGTGGAGAGAGAGCCGGAGAACGTCCCGGCCTGGGTCCGTCTCGGCCTTACCTACGACGCCCTCGGTGAGCACGAGCGGGCGGTCCGCGCCTTCGAGAAGGCCAACGCAGTGCAGTTGCAGGCCCCCGTGCTGTTCCGGATCTCCGCCTCCTACGCCAAGCTCGGCGATCGCGAGCGCGCGTGGGAGGCACTCGACGCCGCCATGAAGAACGGCTTTGTGAACCAGGCGATGTACCAGGCGGAGCCCGCATTCCGTCCGTTCCACGAGGATCCGAGGTTCAGGGGAGTGGCCGAGCGAATGCAGATGGTTGCCCGGCCCTGCCCCAACCGTCCCGATTACCATCTTCTCGATTTCTGGATCGGTGACTGGGAGCAGCAGACGCTCATCGGCCAGGTCGTCGGCGAGACGAGCATACGCGCCGCGAACGACGGGTGCGTCCTGATCGAGGCGACGACCAACCCGGCGCCGGGCATGCCGCCCTACACTGCCTCCGCCCTCCACTATTTCGACCCCGCGGACAGCAGGTGGAAGCAGACGTATGTCGACAGCCGGGGGAATCCGTCGTTCTGGATCGGGGAGATGAAGGATGGCGAGTTCGTCTACCGGGAGGTCGCCGGAGAGGGATCGGAGAGCGTCTCGCGCAGTACGCTGAAGCAGAACGGCTCCGACCGTGTGCGCTGGCGTTTCGAGACCTCCGCGGATGGGGGCCGCACCTGGCGAACGGTGTTCGACGGGTTCTTCGTCCGCAAGCCCGCGGCCGATTGACGGGAGCACCGTCGATCCATCGGCCAGGTCGACCCCTTGCGATGGCGTGCGGGACGGGGCTGGTTGCTAGCGCACGCTCGTCCTGCGGAACCCCGGTCGGGGTTCTGCAGGATCGCCCCGACCCGGCCGGGTGAGAGGAACCGAGAATGGAGAGCGAGGAGGGCTTTCCGGAGACCGGGGGGGAAGGTACGCCCCGCGAGCACGGCGAGCTCCGTGTTCCCCCGTACCGCCTCCGTATGCGTGTGAGGGAGAAGCTGCCGGAGCTCGCCCTCGAGGCCGCCTCGGTGGTATTCGCGGTGCTACTGGCGCTGGCGGTGGACGAATGGCGGGAGAATCGCTCCCGGCGGGAGCTCGCGGAGCGCGCCCGCATCGCGATCCTCCAGGAGGTGCGCGCCAACCGTGCCGAGCTGACGGAGACCCGCCGCGACCATGTCGCGCTGATGGCCAGGCTCGGTACGCGGACGCGGCAACCAGGGTCGGATTCGTCGGTCGCGCTGGAGGTGAACTTCTCGATCTCGCTGCTCACCTCCGCGGCGTGGCAGACGGCTCAGGTCACGCAGGCCGTGCACCTTCTCGACTACGACTGGACCTCGAGGGTCGCCCGCCTCTATGAGCTGCAGGCGCTGTACAACGAGACCCAGCGCAGGCTGGCGGACCGGATCACCGATCTGGGCGACCTAGCGGGCAGCGATCCCCAGCCGCAGCGAATCATTGAATTGGTCCGTACCCCCCTGCAGGTCGTCATCCGGTTGGAGGACGCCCTGATCGGGGAGTACTCTGCCCTCCTTCGGGGGGGTGGTTCGGCGGGAAGAGCCGGTCCGCGGTGACTGCCCGGGGGAGGGGGTCTCATGACCCTTGCGTTTTACTGACCGGTAAGTAAATTAACGGGACCAACTGCTTTCACCCGGGACTTCTATCACGAGGGGGGAACAATGACCGACACCAGCACGCTCATCAACGACGCACTCGTACTCTGGGCCGATGTGCGGGAGGGGGTAATCGAGGAGATCGCGAACATACCGGAGGATGAATGGAACTTCCGGCCAGCTCCGGGAGCGTGGAGCGTCCGGGAGATCGGTGAGCACATCGTGGAATCCTCGCTGGTGTTCGCAGGTGAGCTGGCAAGGAGGGAGAGCAGCTTTCAGCGCCAGACGCTCGACGACTTCTATCGCGAGTTCGGTACCCAGCCCCGGGTGCGGTCGAAGTCGGAGTTGCTCGCTCAGCTCAGGGACACCTTCAGCGAGGTGGAAGGCAGGCTGCGCTCGCTGAGCGATGAGCATCTCCTCGGCAATCTCACCGGATTTTCGGGCACCTCCTTCGTGCGCCTGAGCTTCATCCACTACGGCTACGCCCACGAGATGCATCACTGTGGGCAGATCGCGCTGTGCGCCCGACTCCTGGGGCTGGTGCCCGCGAGTACCCAGCGGCTCCGGCGCATGCAGCAGGCCGCGGTACAGACGTACGAGCTGCCGGAGGCGGAATTGACCGTCTCTCCGACGTAACAGGCAGCTCCGCGGCAGAGGGGTTTCGAACCCGGCGGATCCCGGCACCCTCCTCTGGAACAGCGCACCGGGGAGCAGGATGGCCCCGACCGGTGTGGAATGGCTCTGTTCCATGAGGGAGTCGGGACCGATCCTATCTGCCTCCCTGGAGGAGCGATGCCCCTCCGGCTGAATTCTGTGCGCCCTGGTCCTCACCCTGGGCGCCGGCTGGAGCCCGGCCGGAATGGAACCCGGCGCCGGGCACCGGACCTAACCTCCTGTATCGAGAGTTTATACCATGCGGATCATCCTGGCGCTCGCGTTGACGGGAGTGCTCACCGGAGTTGCCCTCCCTCCCTCCCTCGGCGCCCAGAACCAGCAGAACGGTGCCTCCACCCACGAGGCCGTCCCCAGCGTGCGGGCGGTGGCTGCCACCGACCCCATCGTGCTGGACGGGGTG
>DATAAL010000693.1:0-1650 GCA_036260145.1 Longimicrobiaceae bacterium
GTCGTGGAGGGGGAGGGAGAGGGGGCGGGGGGGATGGACGTGCTGGAGGGGGCGGCCATCGGAGAGGGCGAAGGTGGTGCGGAGGGCCTCGTGGCGGCGGACGATCTCGGAGAGGGCGCGCTCGAGGAGGGCGGGGTCGAGGGGCCCGTGGAGGGGGAGGGAGGTGGCGATGGTGTAGAGGGGGCTGCCGGGCTCCATCTGGTCGAGGAACCACAGCCGCTGCTGCGCCAGCGACAGCGGCAGCTTCCGGTCGCGCGGCACGCGGCGGAGCGGGGGCGCCTCGGCCACCCGTCCGGCGCTCCGGGCCTCCTCCACTGCCTGCGCGAGCCCCGCCACGGTCCGCGCATGGAAGAGGTCCCGCACCCCCACCTCCACCCCGAAGGCGTCCCCCACCCGGGCCGCCACGCGCACGGCCAGCAGGGAGTGCCCGCCCAGTTCGAAGAAGTCGTCCTCCACCCCCACCTCCTCCAGCTCCAGCGCCTCCGCCCAGATCCGGGCGACCTCCTCCTCCACCGGGGTGCGGGGACCAACCCCCGCGCCGCTCCCTGCCGCGGACACGCGGTCGGGGGCGGGGAGCGTGCGGCGGTCGATCTTCCCGTTGGGGGAGAGGGGGAAGGCGTCCAGCACCACGTACGCCGAAGGGACCATGTGTGCCGGGAGCGACTCCCGGAGCGCCGCCCGGATCTCCGCCGGGTCGGGCGCCTCCCCCTCCCGGGGCACCAGGTACGCCACCAGCCGTGCCGGGGCGTCGCCCTCCGCGCGCGCCACCACCACCGCCTCACGCACCCCCGGGAGAGCGACCAGGGCCGCCTCGATCTCCGCCGGCTCCACCCGGAAGCCGCGGACCTTCACCTGGTGGTCCAGCCGACCCAGGTACTCCAGCGCACCATGGGGGAGCCAGCGCGCCCGGTCGCCCACGCGGTACATGCGCGCGCCCGGCTCGGGGGAGAAGGGGTCGGGGAGGAAACGCTCCGCCGTCATCTCCGGCCGGTCCAGGTAGCCGCGCGCCAGGCCGTCGCCCGCGAGGTACAGCTCGCCCGGCACTCCCACCGGGACGGGCTCCAGCCCGCCGTCCAGGACGTACGCCCGGGTGTTCGCCACGGGGCGCCCCACCTCCACCCGGCCGCTCTCCCGGTCCACCAGGGAGTAGGTGGAGTAGGTGGTGTCCTCGGTGGGGCCGTAGAGGTTCCCCACCTTCTCCACGGTGCCCAGCGCGTAGAGCCCGCGGGCCAGCGCGGGGGGGAGCGCCTCCCCGCCCAGGTTCAGCGTCCGCAGGCTCGCCGGGATCCCGCCCGTGCGCAGCAGCTCCGCGGCGGCGCTGGGGGCCATGCTGGCGTAGCGGACCTCCTGGCCGTCCGGGAGCTCCGCTAGGGAGAGCGCGTTCTCCACCAGGACCAGCTTCCCGCCCCAGCAGAGCGTCCCGAAGATCTCCGCGACGGAGACGTCGAACGAGACCGAGGTGGAGCCCAGCACCGCGGCGCGCTCCTCGTCGGTGACGCTCTCCCTCAGCCAGTGCAGCAGCACCACCGTGCTGCGGTGCTCGATCTGCACCCCCTTGGGACGGCCGGTGGAGCCCGAAGTGTAGATGACGTACGCCGGGTTCCGCGGCTCCACCCCGCTGGCGGGTGGGGCGTCCGGGCGGGCCGCGAT
>DATAAL010000694.1:0-5967 GCA_036260145.1 Longimicrobiaceae bacterium
GCCGCAGCCTCGGCGAGGAGAGCTACACCATCCGCTTCACCCCGCGGAAGCCGCGGAGCAACTGGAGCGCCGTGAACGTCCGGCGGTTCGCGGAGCTGGCGGAGCAGGGACTGGTACACCCCGCGGGGTACCGGGCGTTCGAGCAGCGGGTGGAGGAGCGGACCGGGGTGTACGCCTACGAGAACCGGGGGGCCGCGGAGCTGGACGCCGAGCAGGAGCGGGAGTTTCGCGCCGAGCCCGCGGCGTGGGAGTTCTTCCAGGCGCAGCCCGCCGGGTACCGCCGCACGGCCGTCTGGTGGGTGGTGAGCGCCAAACGGGAGGAGACCCGGCGCAGGCGGCTGGCCACCCTGATCGCGGACTCGGCGCGGGGGCGCAGGATCGCGCAACTGGACCGCGACAAGTGAGCGGCGCGAGAGCGACACCGCGAAGGGCGCCTTCACCGTGGAGATTGCCCTCCCCCAGACTTGGGGGAGGGTGGCGCGTAGCGCCGGGTGGGGGCGCCGTGCAGGTGCCGCCGACCGCACCGCCGTCCACGACAACCACAAACCGACCACAGACCCGACCATGACCGACCACACCCGCGCCTGGGAACCCGTCCTCCCCGGCGACACACCTGCCCCCCTGGGCAACTACTCCCCCGCCGTGCGGGCGGGTGACTTCCTCTACGTCTCCGGGCAGGTCCCGGGCGACCCGGAAAAGGACGTGGCGGACCAGACCCGCCAGGTGCTGGCGAAGCTGGAGGGGGTGCTCCGCTCCGCCGGGGCCTCACTCGACGACGTGGTCTCCGTCAACGCCTACCTGGCGGACATCGGCGACTGGGCGGAGTTCAACCGCGCGTACGGGGAGGTCTTCCGTCCGCCCTACCCCACCCGCACCACGGTGGGCGCGCAGCTCGTCGGCGTGCGGGTGGAGATCAGCGCGGTGGCGTACCTCCCCCGCTGATCCAGCGCGGGAGCCAGTCCGGCCCCGGGGCGCGCGTCAGGCGGGTCAGTCCCGTCCCGTCGGCGCGCGCCAGGTACAGCTCGGGGTCGCCGTCCCGATCCGAGGTGAAGGCCAGGTAGCGCCCGTCGGGCGACCAGGCCGGCATCGAGGCCTTTCCCCGCCCGACCGGCAGCTCGCGCACCGCCCCCATGCGCAGCTCGGCCACCCGGATCCGCGACGCCCCCTCGCGTGTCCGGACCGTGTACGCGATCCCGCCCCCGTCCGGCGACCAGGCGGGGTCCGCCTCCTGCACGTCGGCGCGGGCGGCCCCGGTGTCCGCCGCCTCCCCCAGCTTGCGGAGCCCGGTCCCGTCCGGGCGCATCAGGAAGATCCGGTCCGCCCCCTCCCGGTTGCTCAGGAAGAGCAGCGTCCCCCCGTCCGGGGACCACTGCGCCCCCCAGTCGTCGCGGTGAAAGGCGGTCAGCCTCCGCTGTCCGCTCCCGTCGGCGCGCATCAGGTACAGCTCCGCGTTTCCATCGCGGCTGGAGGCGAAGGCGATCCATCCCCCGTCCGGGGAGACTGCGGGCTCGAAGTTCCCCTCCCGGTTGTCCGTCAGCCGGCGCAGCCCCCCACCGTCCCGGCCGATCCGGTACAGGTCGCGGAAGCTGGCCCGGTCCGACTCGAACACCAGCCAGCGCCCGTCCGGCGACCAGCTCGGGGCCCGCGCCCGCGCGCTGCGGGGCCCCAGCCGCGCCGTCCGCCCCCCGCCCACGGGGTAGAGCACCATCTCCTCCCAGTGGTCGGTCGAATCCTCTGTCACCGCCACCACCAGGAGCCCCGTGCCGTCCGGGGTGGGCGCCGCCGGGAAGTCCGCCCCCGGGCGCACCGTCAGCCGGCGTACCCCCTCCCCCGAGGGGCGGGCCAGGTACACCTCCGGGTCGCCGTCCCGCTCCGACACCCAGGCGATCCATCCCTGGATCCCCCGGCGCTCCGCCAGGGTGAGGGTGTCCGGGCGCGCGGCAGCATCCGCCGTTTCCGCGCGCGGCGCGTCCCCGCCGCACGCCGCCAGCGCCAGGAAGAGCACGGGCGCGAGGAGGGCTCCGAAACGCTTCATGGAAGTCCGTCGGAGAATCTACCGGGGCCGGTCACCGCACGCGAACCGCGTCGGCGATCACCACGTAGCCGCTGGTGGTCCAGCGCGAAAGCACCACCCGGTTCCACCCGGCCGAGAAGCTCCAGGTGCCGAGGGCGTTCCACTTCCCGCCGTTGACCTGCTGGTTGACGCTCACCCGGCCCACCTCCGTCCCGCTGGCGTTGTAGGCGACGAAGGGCGCGGTGGTGGAGCGGTTGGTTCCCGTGGTCCACCAGGCGTCGACCGTCCGGGTCCCCGCGGAGGGGAGGTAGAACCAGAACACGGCCGGGTCCGAGACCGCCTGGGTGCTCGCGTAGTAGTACCCGGTCCCGTAGTACCCCGCCGTGGCGCTGGTCGAGATCCAGTTGGCGGACACCTCGATGTACCCCTGCGAGGTGTTGTTGTTGGCGTTGTTGCTGTCGACGATGATCGCGGAGGCGGGGTAGAGCTTCCGCCAGGCGGCCACATCGCCGGCGGACAGGTCCGTGCGGCACCAGTAGCCGCACACCTCGGCGCCGTTCAGGTCGGTGAAGTGTAGCCGGCCGAACTCCCGGGAGTTGTAGTGCATGATGGACGTCAGGTCGTACCCCCCCATCTGCACCCAGTCGCACGCCACGGAGAACTGGTCGGGGTACGGGTTCACATCGATCATCCGGATGTAGCTGTTCCGGTCGCACCGCTTCTGCTCGTGCTGGTATCCCAGCGCGTGCCCGAACTCGTGCATGATCAGCTGCTTGGAGGCGCCGCTGCTCCCGATGTACACCTGGCACGCGCCGTTGTAGCAGCCGTTGTAGTAGTTGGATCCGTTGCCGTAATAGACGACGATGTGATGGCTCTGTCCATTGTAGGGGACGAAGTCGATCCCCGGGACCTGCCTCTCGATCTGCGTCAGCGCCGACCAGAGGTTGGTGGGGGAGAACACCTCCCTCACCGGGATCACCCCCCGGGTGTCGCTCCACAGCGAAGCCCCGCTGTAGTGCAGCGAGAGCGACGGGCGAGGTACGCCGAGGGACTCCTGGCGCAGCGCCTCCGGCGTGGCGGCGATCCGGTCCGCAGGGCCCAGGCCGATGTCCCCGTCGTGGATCGCGTGACCGTTGACCACCTGGTAGCCGATCCGGAGTGGCGTCCGGCCGTCCTCGCCCAGGACGTAGCCGGTGCGCACCGGCCCCTTCTCCGGGTCCACGATCCCCGCGTGGAGCGCCGGGCCGGCGTCCGTGGTGGGCGAGCGAGTCACGACTCCGTCGTCCCGGCAGGCCGCGAGCACCGCCAGCGACGCCAGCACGAGGGTGGAGCGAAGATGACGCATGGGGAGGTCTCCTTGCGCGGGAGCGGGGGGGTCACGCGCGAGGGGCCCCGGGAGATCCCGGGGCCCCAGGGCGTCTGCCGGTCCGGGTCAGCGGACCCGGATGGCGTCGGCGATCACCACGTAGCCGGAGGTGGTCCAGCGCGAGAGCACCACCTTGTTCCACCCGGCCGAGAAGCTCCAGGTACCGAGGGCATTCCACTTCCCGCCGTTGACCTGCTGGTTCACGCTCACCCGGCCCACCTCCGACCCGCTCGCGTTGTAGGCGACGAAGGGCGCGGTGGTGGAGCGGTTGGTCCCCGCCGTCCACCAGGCATCGATCGTCTTGGTGGCCGCCGCCGGGAGATAGAACCAGAAGGTCGCCGGGTCGGAGACCGCCTGGGTGCTGGCGTAGTAGTAGCCGGAGCCGTAATACCCCGGGCTGGAAGCCGTGGAGATCCAGTTGGCGGAGCTCTCGAAGCGCCCGGTGGCCGAGTTGTTGTTGGCGTTGTTGCTGTCCACGATGATCGAGGTGGAGCCGCAGTGCGAGTTGATCCGGTTCAGGTAGTCCGTCCACGGCCAGTTCGGGCCCGGGTCGGTCCGGTTGTACGGCTGGAGCTGCCCGTGAGCCACGTAGTGGTACTTGTCCCGCGGGATCCCGTACCGCTGGCTCAGGTGGCAGGAGAGCTTGGCCGAGGCGTCGATCTGCCCCGTGGGGAAGGAGGTCTGCGAGGCGTAGCCCCCGTGCTCGATCCCCACCGTGAAGTGGTTGCTGGAGTACCCGTTGCGCCAGCAGTCCACGCTGCTGTTCAGCGAGCAGTCGTAGGTGGCGGCGATGTGCCAGGCCCGGTCCGCCTCGCGCACGAGCTGCGAGATCTCGGAGCCGCTCTCGTTCACCACGTAGTGCGCGCTCGCCTGGGCCGAGGAGTTGGTCAGCCAGCTCCAGCACGAGGTGTAGGAGCCCTCGCAGGTGTGGATGATCACCATCGCCACCTTGCCGATGTCCCCCGTCGGGCGCGCGTTGTAGTTCGGCGAGGGACGCCAGATCGCCGGGGCGTAGTCGGTGGACATCGTGGTGAGCGACGCCGACGGCTGCGGGAAGTCGGCCGTCACCCGGGTCGGCATCAGCGAGGCCAGCACCCCGCCCCCGGCGCTCCGCCCCACCACGCCCTCGCGCAGCGCAGCGTACACGTCCTGGTGGACGTAGCTGGCCTGCCCCTCGGGGCTCTGGATCCGGCTGTAGCGCGCCACCGCCGGAGCCCAGGCGCCCAGGTCAGCGCGGTTCAGCTTCAGCTCCTCCGCGTACGCCCCCAGGAGGGCCGCCGCCGCGCGGATGTTGGCCTCGGGCTGGGTCCGGGCCGCCTCCACCGACACCCCCGCCAGCGTCGCGCCGCGGTCGAGTTGGTCCCCCTTCAGCGCCATCAGTCCGTGGGCCACCGGCATCCCCTCGAACTCCTGCTCGCCCCGAACCATCTGCCAGCGGGTCTCCACGTAGCCGATGGCCTTGAGGAGCGAGGCGGGGACGTGGAAGTCCTCGCCGGCCCGCGCGAAGAGCGCGTCGAGCTGCCCCGGCGACGGGGCGGCCGGCGGGTCCGCGGCGCGGGGGGAGGTGGGCTCGTCCTGACACGCGGCGAGCAGCGTCACGGCGGCGGCGGCCATGACCAGGGAGCGGATACGACGCATGCAATCCCTCCTGCGGTGGGTGTAGGGGCGGGGCCGCCGGTTCATACGGCGCATCCGCCGGAGGCGCGTCCGGGGGTTCCGGAGCGCGCAGAGTTTGCCGCGGGTCGCTTCCGGGGTGTCGGGTGGTGCCGTGCAGAAGTAATACGGTGCTCGAGGATCTCCTGCAAGTATAGTCGGATTAGTTGCGTAACAATGCGGACAGATCGCCGCATTTGCCGTGCCCCCGGGGAACCATCCCCGCCGGCGGGGAAAAGCAGCGCGGCGGGCCGGAGAGTCCGGCCCACCGCGTTCACCGGCCCGAGATCCGCCTCAGAGGCGGATGCGCAGCCCCACGTCCAGGTTCAGGTAGGAGATCTCCTGCTCCCCCACGATGGGGAACTCGGTGGAGTAACGCCGGTAGCTGACCCCCGGCGTCACCGACACCCGCGGCCCCAGCGGGAACGCCGCCCCCGCTCCCACCTCAAACCCCAGCTCGCTGTCCCCCTCCACCTCCACCGCACCGCTCTCGACCTCGTATTCGTGTACTAGAACCCCGCCCCGGATGAAGGGGGAGAACCCGACCCCCGGGAAGGCGATGCGCGCGCCGAACTCCCACCCCGAGTCCATGGCCTCCGCGTCGGAGTCGTCGGCGTTGAACTCGGCCTGGCTGTACCCGGCGTACACCGAGGCCCGCGGGGCAGCCAGGTAGGACAGGCTGGCGCCGTAGCCGAGGCCGTTCTCCGCGGCGTCGCCGAACTCCCCCGTCGGCACGGCCACCCCGGCGCGCGCCTCCACGGTGAACGGGAGCTGCGCCTCCGCGGTCCCGGCGAAGACCACGCCCGCCAGGAGCGCCAGGGCTCCGGTCAGTGTCTTCTTCATCCTCTCTCTCCTCTGAGTTCCGCCTTGCGGCAGATGTTTTCGTAGGAGGGTACCGTGCAACGGCCTACGCATAATGGACGCGCCGGGCTCG
>DATAAL010000695.1:0-2801 GCA_036260145.1 Longimicrobiaceae bacterium
ACCCCTCGAAAGATGTGCGGAGGGAGACACCGGGGCCGTTTCCGGTGGCTCACTCCGGGGCGGGGAGACCCGCGGTTTGCGGGGCTCGCCGCCCCCGCGGAAGAGACCGGCGGCAGTTTCGCCGGGCTCTGTAGCGGCCCGGCCCGGCAGCACCGGACCCACAGTCACCGCCCGACCGAACCACCAGAGCTAGAGGAAGAAACCAAAATGGCGCTCAAAGTCGGTCTGATCGTCGGGATGGAGTGGTCGTTCCCCCCCGCCTTCATCGAGGAAGTCAACCGGCGCGACGAGGGCGTGGTGGCCGAGTTCGTGTCGCTGGACGCGGTCCGCATGGACGAGCCGGTGGAGTACGCCGTCATCATCGACCGCATCTCGCACGAGGTCCCCTTCTACCGCACCTACCTGAAGTACGCCGCGCTCCAGGGGTGCCACGTGGTCAACAACCCCTTCATGTGGACGGCGGACGACAAGTTCTTCGGGGCGGCGCTCGCCACCCGGCTGGGGATCGCCCACCCCAGGACCGTGGCGCTCCCCAACCGGGAGTACATCCCCGGGATCGACCACACCAAGAGCCTCCGCAACCTCAAGTTCCCCGTCGACTGGCAGGGCGTCGTGGACTACGTGGGGCTCCCCTGCGTGCTCAAGGACGCGCACGGAGGCGGGTGGCGCGACGTGTACGTCTGCCACTCCATGGAGGATCTGATCCACCACTACAACAACTCCGGGCAGCTCACCATGGTGGTGCAGGAGTTCATCCACTGGGACCACTTCGTCCGCTGCATCTGCCTGGGGCAGGAGACCGTCCTCCCCATCAAGTACGACCCGCGCGAGCGCCGCTACCACGTGGAGCACGAGCACATGAGTCCCGAACTGGGGCGGCGCGTGGTGGAGGACTCGCTGAAGCTGGTGCGCGCCCTGGGGTACGACATGAACTCGATGGAATGGGCCATCAAGGACGGCGTCCCCTACGCCATCGACTTCATGAACCCCGCCCCGGACATGGACGTCAACTCGCTGACCCCGCACTACTTCGAGTGGGTGGTCAAGCATATGGCCGACATGGCGATCCGCCTGGCCCGGTCGCCGCGGCCGCAGGGGCGGGAGCTGCGCTGGGATGGGCTCTTCACCGGAACCCGGCACGAGGTACGCAGTACAGGGAGCGCGGATGGGGGGGGAGGGGGACGGCTCACCGGGCGGTCGGACCTGGACGGGGCGGGCGACCTGGCCGAGGAGCTCCCCAGCCTGGCGCAGGGGATGGGATCCATCGTACGCACTCCGGGCCGCGCGTCCGAGGCGCGGGCGGGAGAGCGCGAGCGGGCCGAGCCGGGCGAGCGCATGGCCGACGCGGCCGACGCCGACACCGCTGGGGAGCACGGCCTGGACCGCACCGGGACACAGGCCAAGCCCACGGTGCCCGTCCCGCCGGCGCTGAGCCCCGACGCCCCGGGCGTCCCCTCGGTGGCCGACCCGGCGCACCAGACGGACCCGTCCTCCGCCGAGTAGGCGCCCCCGTCCACTCCGTCCCGACCGGATCATGGCGCTCCAGGAAGCCATCCAGCGGTACCACGAGCTGCTCACCGAGGAGCTGGCCGCCGAGTCGCAGGCCCAGCTCGACGACCAGCAGCGGCGGCGGGGGCTGTTCTTCGGGGACAAGCCCCTGGCCACCGTGCTCCGCCCGCGCTTCTTCACCCCGGAGCAGTACCGCCTCCTCCAGTCGCGTGTCGCCGTGGTGATGCGCGCCTTCGGCAAGGCGTACCGCGCGGCCATGGAGAGCGCGGAGTTCCGGGCGCAGTTCCGCCTGATGGAGTGGGAGGAGGAGCTGGTGCACACCGACCCCGGGTTCCGTGCCCCCTCCCCCACCTCGCGGCTGGACGCCTTCTTCATCTCCGGGAAGGGGGGGCTCAAGTTCACCGAGTACAACGCGGAGACCCCCGCCGCCCCGGCGTACAACGACGCGCTCACCGAGGTGTTCCTGGGGCTCCCGGTGATGCGCGAGTTCACCCGGATCTTCCAGCTCCGCACCCTTCCCGCCCGCCACGGGGTCATGCACGTGCTGGTGGACGCCTACCGGCAGTTCTCCGGGCGGTGGGAGATGCCCCACATCGCCATCCTGGACTGGCCCGACGTCCCCACCTACAGCGAGTTCGTGCTGTTCCGCGAGTACTTCGAGTCGCAGGGGATCCCGACCGTCATCGGCGACCCGCGCGAGGCCGAGTACCGCGACGGCAAGCTGATGCTGGGCGACTTCCACGTCACCCTGATCTACAAGCGGGTGCTGATCAACGAGCTGGTGGAGGAGTGCGGGCTGGACTCCCCGGTGGTGCGCGCGGTGCGCGACGGGGCCGTATGCATGGTCAACCCGTTCCGCTGCAAGATCCTCCACAAGAAGGCCTCCCTGGCCGTGCTGAGCGACGAGGCCAACGCGCACCTGTTCACGGGCGACGAGCTGGAGTCCATCGCGGCGCACATCCCCTGGACCCGCAACGTGGAGGAGCGGCGCACCACCTTCGGGGGGGAGGAGGTGGACCTGGTCTCCTTCATCCGCGACAACGCGCAGCGGCTGGTGCTGAAGCCCAACGACGACTACGGGGGGCGGGGGATCGTGCTGGGGTGGGAGGCGGACTCCGCGCAGTGGGAGGAGGCCGTCCGGACGGCGCTCGCGGAGCCCTACATCGTGCAGGAGCGGGTGGAGCTCCCCAAGGTACCCTATCCCAGCATGGTAGACGGGCGGGTGGAGCTCTTCGACCGGATGCTGGACACGGCGCCGTTCATCTTCCACGGGGAGTACATGGACGGGTGCC
>DATAAL010000696.1:0-1656 GCA_036260145.1 Longimicrobiaceae bacterium
CGCCCCTGCGGGCGCACATCCCTCACGCAACCGCTGACTACACAACTACATCATGCCGTTGCTCCCCTCTCCCCGCATTGGGGGATATAGGGGCACGTTTTTGCCGCAGCGCCGAGTGGGGGCAGTCGTGCTCCCCCTCTCCCCTGGTGGGAGAGGGGGCCGGGGGGTGAGGGGGTAAACGTGAGGGATGTGCGCCCGCAGGGGCGAGACCCAACGGTAGTTTCGTTGGGGCTCGCCGCACTTATGCACGGTGGTATGGTGCATTAGTGCGCGCCAGCCCGACCCCCGCGCAGCGGGGGGCACGCCCAAACCAGGCTGTTCCAAGCAGTTGTGAAACGAGCAACACAGGAAGAACCGTCTTGTCGCGTCGCGTTGTCGTCACCGGGATCGGAATGGTCACCCCGCTGGGGAACTCCACCGTGGACACCTGGAAGGGCGTGGTCGAGGGGCGCTCCGGGATCGGACCGCTGACCAAGTTCTCGCCGGAGGGGTTCCCCCCGTCCGTGGCCATCGCGGGCGAGGTGAAGAACTTCGACCCCGAGGGTGTGATCGACCGCAAGGAAGCGCGCCGGATGGACTGGTTCATCCAGTACGCCCTGGTGGCCGCCGACGAGGCACTCCGCGCGGCCGGCCTGGAGGGGCTCGCCCCCGTCCCGGAGCCGGAGGAGACCGGGGTGATCATCGGCTCGGGGATGGGCGGGCTGATCTCCATCATGGACACGGCGAAGCTGATGGAGGAGCGCGGTCCCGGGCGGGTCTCCCCCTTCTTCATCCCGGCCAGCATCATCAACCTGGCGGTCGGCCAGGTGTCCATGCGCACCCGGGCGATGGGTCCGAGCTACGCCCCCGTCTCCGCCTGCGCCACCAGCAACCACGCGCTCGGCGAGGCCTTCCACGCCATCCAGCGCGGCGACGCCAATATGATGATCGCGGGCGGGACGGAGGCGTGCGTCACGCCGATCTCCTTCGCCGGATTCGCCGCGGCGCGCGCGCTCGCCACCGACTACGACTCGCCGGAGACCGCCTCGCGGCCGTTCGACGCGAAGCGGAGCGGGTTCGTCCACGCGGAGGGAGCGGGGATCCTGGTGCTGGAGGAGCTGGAGTCGGCGCGGCGCCGCGGCGCTCCCATCCTGGCGGAGGTGGTGGGGTTCGGGATGAGCTCGGACGCCTTCCACGTCACCGCCCCCCCGGAGAACGGGGAGGGGGCCGCGCTGGCCATGATGCGGGCGCTGCGCAGCGGCTCCGTCGCGCCGGAGGAGGTGGGCTACATCAACGCACACGGCACCTCCACTCCGGTGGGGGACGTGGCGGAGACGCGCGCGATCCGCTCCGTGTTCGGCGAGCACGCCGACCGGCTGGCGGTCTCCTCCACCAAATCGATGCTGGGGCACGCCCTCGGGGGGACGGCGGCCATCGAGGCGGGGCTCACGGTGATGGCGCTCCGCGAGGGGATCCTCCCCCCCACCATCAACCTCACCGACCCCGATCCCGAGTGCGACCTGGACTACGTCCCGAATACGGCGCGGCGGGCGGAGGTGGAGGTGGCGCTCTCCAACTCCTTCGGGTTCGGAGGCGCCAACAGTACTCTGGTGCTGCGGCGCTGGAGCGAAGGCTGAGGCGCCGGAAGCGGGGGGGGGGGGGGGGGGGGGGGGGGGG
>DATAAL010000697.1:0-3033 GCA_036260145.1 Longimicrobiaceae bacterium
GATCACCTTGCCGGAAACGACCTCGGCCGGGAACTCCTGCCCGTCCTCCGGCGTGGTGAGCGTGAGCTGCGCGCTCCGAGTGGTGTCCGGACTCAGCGCGAAATCAGAGACGAAGGAGGAGAACTTCGTGTCGTTCGTCCGCACCTCCTGACGCCGGCGTGCCGTGATATCGGTTCCCGCGGGGACGTCGAAGAGGCGCTCCGCCTCGCGGTTCATCAGGATGATGTTCGACTGATCGTCCGTCACCAGGATGGGATCGCCGACGTTCTCCAGGATCATGTTCAGGCGGTCGCGCTCGCGCCGGGACTTCAGCTCCGCCTGGCGCAGCCGCTTGAACTGGTGCTCCAGCTCGGTGGTGGCGCGCTTGAGGTCGGTGACGTCGCGCAGCACCGAGACGGTGGAGCTGGCGCCGTGGAGGAGCTGCGGGAGGGGGGTGGAGAGCACCTCGAAGAGGAGGTCGCCCCCCTCCACGGGGTCCACCAGGTTGAGCTCGCGCGCGGTGGGCGCGCTCCCGGCGATCACCGAGCGGGTGAGGAAGGAGGAGAGGAGGAGGTTGTTGATCTCCACCGCCCGGCGCCGCCCCTCGCTGTCCCCCTCGCCGGTGGTGAGGAGCGCCTCCGCCCGCTGGTTCTCCAGGAGGATGTTGTTCTGCGAGTCGGTGATGAGGACCGGGTCCGGGAGGGCGTTGACGATGGCCGTCAGGAGGTGCCGCTGACGCTCCAGGTGGCCGGCCGACTCGCGGAACCGGTCCAGCTCGGACACCCGTGCCAGCGTGGGACCCACGTACTGCAGAGCCGCCGCGGCGGAGGAGATCCCTTCGAGGTCCGCGCCACCGGGATCGACCACCACGGCGCCCGTCGGCGGGTCTCCCGGGCGCACCCCGGGGATCGGGAGGACGACGTAGCTCGTCAGCCCGGGGAGGAGCTCCTCGCCGTCCCGGACCGTCTCCACCTCCCCGGACGCCAGAGAGCGCGCCACCGGGTGGAAGCGCGCGCCGGAAGGGACGGAGAAGCCGCGGATCTCCTCCTGGGTCCACCCGATCCCGATCACCCCCCGCAGCACCTCGCCGTCCATGGCGGCGGCCACCGCCCGCTCGATCCCCTGGGGAGCGACCAGGCAGTCGATCACCATGGAGAGCGCCTCGGGAAGGTTGTCGGCCCGGTGGACGCGCTCCAGGAGGCCGAGGATCCCGGTGGCGTCGAGGGAGGCGGAGCCCACGGGTTCAGCTCAGCGCTTCGAGCCTCCGCCTCAGCTCGGCGTTCTCGGCGGTGAGCCGGTCCACCTCGGCCGCGGTCGGGGAGGGCGGCGACAGCTCGCGGGTGCGCGAGGGGGGGGTGATCCCCACCGCCTCGGAGTACTTGAGGTAGGTGTCGATGGACGCCACCACCACGCGGGCCTCCACGGTCACCAGGTCGATCCCGACCAGGGAGACGCGCACGTAGGCGTCGATCACGATCCCCTTATCGAGGACGCGGTCCAGGACGTCGATCAGACTGGTTCCGCCCGGGGCTCTTTCTACGGCCATTGCTTGCTTCTCCGCATCAGGAGGAAGGAGAGGCTCTCCGCCGTGCCGGGTCCGGAGCGGCGCGGCGGCTCATCCGGCGGGTGCCTCCCCCGGGGCGAGACGCTCCAGGCGCTCTTCCAGGAGACGGACCCGCTCCCGCAGCTCCCGGTTCTCGAGATCGGCCCGGGAAGCGACCCCCGGGGTGCCGGTGAGCGCGGGGTCGAATCTCCACCAGTTCAGCCCGATCTGCTCGGCCTTGTCGATGGAGCACACCAGGAGACGGACCTGGACGGTGAGGAGCTCGACGTTGGCGAGGTTGATCTTGATGTCGCCGGCGATCACCAGCCCCTTGTCGAGGATGCGGTCGAGGATGTCGACCAGACCCTGCGGGCGCGTCGGGGTGAGGGGGGTGAATTCGGGCAAGAGGTCGTTCCTGTGCAGTGGGCCCGTCTACAGCAGCTTCCCCAGAGGACCAAGATCAATGTTGAGATCCTCCCCCGCAAGGCCGAACACCGCCCTGATCTCCTGCATCTTCTCCTCCAGGGCGAGGAGGGCGGTCCCCATCCGCTCCACCTGCTCCTCGCTGAGGTCGCCGTCCTCCATCCGCCGCACCGCCTGGTGCTCCACTGCCCGCCGCAGCAGCTCCACCAGGGTGAGCACCAGCCGCGCCAGGTCCTGCTGCACGGCCTCGGGGCTCACGTCGATCCGGGTGGGGAGGCGTTCGGCCAGCTCCACCAGCCCGGCGACGGGGAGATCCACGGAGGTCGGGGGATCGCGGTCCGGGGGCATCACCCGAAGGAGTAGGGGGCCCAGGGGCCGGAGACCCGCAGCTCCACCGACGCCAGCTCGCGTGCAGCGCGTTCCACGGCTTCCCTGTATGTGAACATCTGGTCCCTGTGCACCAGGTGTGCCAGCGCCCCGGCGATCTCCGGGCGAGGGAGGAGGGCGCGGACCTCGTCGAAGCGGACTCCCCCGGCCGCCACGCGCCGGGCGGCGTCTGCCACCACCTCCTCCGCCCGCGTCCGCAGCGCGGCCTCCAGCGCGTGCCCGCGCCGCCGGGCCTCCAGGTACGCCCGCCCGGTGGCGGGCCTCCCTCCCGGAGGGCGGAGGTCGGGGCGCTCCTCCAGGAGCCGCTCCCGCTCCGCCGCCGGATCCCACGCCACCGTGAGCGCCATCTCCACCCGTCCGCGCACCCGCTCCAGCGAGGCGAGGAGCTCCTCCGAGCGCGCCCCCACCGCCTCCAGCGCCGCCGCCTCGTCCGGGAAGGCGGCGCCGAAGCGGAGGGGGAGCGGGGTCTCCGTCCGGAGCGCGGCGCGCACCACGTGGTCGTGCGCCTGCACCCGCTCGCGTGTGGGAGAGAGGGGCGCCTCGACCCGGGAGAGCCACACCGCCAGCCCCCCCCACTCCCGCGCGAAGACCTCTCCCCCATCCACCCCCTGCAGCCCCGGCCCGGGAGCGGGGTCGCCCGCCCGCCGCACGCAGTACGCGTACAGCGTCATCCCCCGCTCCGCCCCGCCTCTCCCTCCGGG